>JAFQPF010000172.1 GCA_017411885.1 Clostridia bacterium | reverse complement strand
TCATCATGTTTATTTTACGCAAGTTAAGTTATTTTGTCAATAGCATTATCGCCAATATCCCAAAACGGATTAAAGCATTACCGCTTTTCCGCTTCTTGCCGATTCATATACCGCGTTTACGATACGCACGCTCTTGCACGCCTCTTTAATGCTTATCTGCGGCTCACGGTCCTCGATTACGGCATCGACCATATCAATTATCATAGACTTGTGACCGCAGACAAGCATGGGATCACACATCTCTGCTCCGTGATTTCCGCTTCCGTACTTTTCAAGCATTTCCGCCTCTTCCTCGTCTATATCCCACGAATCGGTAAGCTTCCACAGCTTAAGCTTATCAGCGTCCGCCTCAATGCTTCCGCCCGTACCGTAAAGGCAGATCTCTGTCGATATTCCGGGATACGCACAGGTCGTGCTTACAAAGGTTGCACACGCGCCGTTTTTGAAGGTGACAACGCTTGTGGTCAGGTCCTCGGTCTCTATATCGTGACCGTAGATGCCCATCTTCGAGCTTACGCTTTCAACCTCACCCATAAGCCATTGCATAAGGTCGACCGTATGCACCGCCTGATTCATAAGCGATCCACCGCCATCCATATCCCATGTGCCGTGCCAGCCCTCATAATAATGCTGTTCCCTGTACCATTTTACCGCAAAGGTGCCGAGAACGAGCTTGCCAAGTCTTCCTGCATCCACGGCTTCCTTTATAGGCTTCATAAGCGCGTTGTTTCTGTTCTGATGAATAACGCCTGCCTTAAGACCTGTGCGACGCGCACATTCATCTATCCTCATCGCCGCGTCCACGGTTATATCAACAGGCTTTTCAACAAGCACGTGCTTGCCTGCCTCAAGCGCCTTTACAGAATAGTCTGCGTGCATACCGCTGGGCAAACAGATACTGATTATATCAACCTCAGCATCAAGCAAAAGCTCATCGAAGGATTCATAGCACTTAACGCCCTTGTACTTTTCAGCAGCCTTTTCGAGCCTTTCCTTATTTGTATCGCAAAGTGCAACAAGCTCACATTTTTCGTATTCATACGCCGCGTCTGCGTGCGCCATACCAATTCCGAGTCCGACTACAGCGTATCCGATTTTTGAGTTTTTCATATGCGTAATTCTCCCAAAGCATTATCGTAAGATAAAATTTTCCAACCTTATTATACCACAATTCTTATAAAAATCAAGGTTTGCGCAAACAATTGTGAGTTTTTACATATTCCGTAAAAAAATGATATTGTTGATAAAAAAAGCAGAGGTGTTGAAGTGAACCCAAAAGTTAGACACTTTTGGAGGTGCATATCATGTCCTCTGCATTTTTTATATTTAATTCAATTCAAACCAGAATGTGCTTCCCTTTCCCGGAATGCTTGATACGCCGTAAAGCGCATTATGCTGCTTGAGTATCGTCTTGACGATCGACAGTCCGAGTCCCGAGCCGATATTAGCGCGCTTATGCACGCGGTCCACCTTGTAGTATCTGTCCCATATATACGGAAGATCGGCATCATCAATTCCCTCGCCCGTGTCTATAACCTCAATTCGCACGCTTTTTGCCTCGCTTGACACGGTCTGCTTTACAGTGACCTTCTTATCCTCGCCCGTGTGATTGATAGCGTTTGTTATAAGGTTATATACTACCTGCAATATACGGTTTTCATCGGCATACACGATAACATCACGGTCGCACAGGAAATCGATAGTATATCCCTTTCCCGCGATCATACGTCCGACTCGCTCTATCACCGATTCAATGCTACGTGTCAGGTTGAATTCGCTTTTCTTAAGGCTTTCTATATCAGCACCAAGCTTTGAAAGGTCCATAACGTCGCTCACAAGCATAGACAGGCGCTTTGATTCGTCTATTATCACGCGCAGATTGTCCGTACTCATTTCACCGGGAATATCCCGCATCATCTCGGCATATCCCGATATCATCGTAAGCGGTGTGCGAAGATCGTGTGATATATTTGCCATAAGCTCCTTTTGAAGCTTATCGGTCTTTGAAAGCTCACAAGCCGCGTAGTTAAGTGACCCTGCAAGCTCACCCGATTCCTTATATCCCTTTCCCGTAAAATCTACCGAATAATCCCCCTGCGCAAGTCTTCTTGCCTCGATCGACATCTTGCTTATCGGTGCCGATATCTGCCTTGCCATAATAAACGAGACAAAAAGCGCGCCCACAAGTATTATTATCACGATAAATACAAGCTCGGTTTGCAGAGTTTTTTTCGTAGCTGTGACCGGCGAGGTGGTGGTATTGAGAAAGACCACCATATCGCCATTCTTGCTTTTCACGATCTGTGTCAGCATTAAGCTTTCGCCCATTCCTCTGTCACTTTCGGGCACATTGCCCTCGTATTTGGAGGGATCGTATCTGCCGTTATTGAAGCCGGTTCTCGGTATGGTCAGAAAATCCCTGCCGCCGTTGTTTCGTGCATCGTTATAATGCTTAAAAAGTGCCTCGGTAGGCATATGATGAAGTATACAGTCCCTTAGTATATGCGATTCTGCAACCCGTGTGCCGTCCTCGGTATATATACTCAGACAAATATCGTTCTGTTGGGAAATACGCGACATAAGCTCGTCTATGTCCTCGTTGTCAATATTACGAGTAATACTTATAGCGCTTTTGGTTATTTCAGCTCTTTTTACCGATTGGTAGACCTCTTCAAGAAGCACCACCTGGAAAAGCCACAGAACAAGAATTATCACTGCGCAGAAAAGCGACATAAATCCGATAATACGCCATCTGAGTCCGGGCATCGAATTCTTATTTATATTACGGTGTTTCAAAACGGTATCCGACTCCTCTTAACGTCACGATATATTTGTTGTACGGACCAAGGCTTTTTCTGAGTAGCTTGATATGCGTTCCAAGCGTTCTGTCGTCCCCGAAAAAGTCATATCCCCAAACGTCGCTTATAAGCTTTTCGCGCGAAAGGGCTATGTTACGGTTTCTGAGCAAATAGAAGAACAGATCGTATTCCTTGGGCGACATTTCCACGCGCTTTCCGTCCACGTATACGATACGCGCCGTAACGTCAACCTTCAGCCCCTCGATCTCGATTATCTCGTTCTTTACAGGCTCGCTCTTATCCAAACGTCCCTTTGCCCTGTTCATTATCGCGGAGATACGTAACATCAGCTCACGCGGAGAAAAAGGCTTGACCACGTAATCGTCCACGCCTATTTCAAAGCTGTTTATTTTATCGTATTCCTCACCGCGTGCCGAAAGCATAATGATCGGTATATCCGAAAATTTACGTATCTCCCTGCAGGCGGAAAAACCGTCCAGCTCGGGAATCATTATATCCATTATAACTATATCATAATTATTTTTGCGGCATTTTTCCACCGCCTTGATACCGTTTTCAGCCTCGTCGACCGTATGCCCCTCAAAGAGAGCGTACTTCATAACGAGCTTGCGTATCATTTCCTCATCGTCTACAACAAGAATTTTATACATAATAGCTCCATTCAAATAATAAGTCAAAAGGACCGGAGATTCCCGGTCCTTTATTATATCAATATCCGAACCAGTTTGAAAAGGGTGAGTTAAAGAATTCCTCCAGAGGATTTCTTGCAGGCGCTTGTGTAGCCACGTCTGCCTTCTTTTCTTCTTCCTCGTCTTGCGCGGGGACGTATTCGTGACATTCCATTTCAACGTCGACGTACTTACCCTCTCTTACAACCGTAAGAGTAATTTTATCGCCGACCTTATGATCCTTGAGTATTGCCTTGATATCGCTTCCGTAGGTTACCTCTGTTCCGTCGACTGCGGTTACACGGTCGCCTATCTTAAGCTCATCATTGTATTCACTTTCAAGGATATACACGCCAAGCGTGTTAACTCTGTACATCATAGCGGTATACGAATCGCTGATATCCATATAGCTTATACCAAGCGATACTCTGCCGCGGACGTAGCCGTAATTTATAAGCTGCTCAACTACCTGAGAAGCCATATTGCTGGGGATCGCAAAGCCGAGTCCCTCGATACCCGAGCCTGAGGACTTTGCGTTTACTATACCGATAAGCTCACCTGCAAGATTGAAAAGACCGCCACCCGAGTTGCCGGGGTTTACAGCCGCATTCGTCTGCAAAAGAGTCATTTCAGTACCGTCTATCGTCACCTGACGCGCAAGTGCGCTTATGATACCGTTTGTTACAGTACCGCCAAGGCTTCCAAGCGGGTTACCTATAGCGATAACCTCTTCGCCCACAACAAGCTTAGTGCTGTCTCCGACTACCGCGGGAACAAGTCCCGTTGCTTCTACCTTAAGCACGGCAAGATCGCTTTCGGCATCAAAGCCGATAACCTCTGCGGGGTACTTTGTGCCGTCGTTTGTGGAAACGGTTACGGTAGACGCGCCCTCGATTACGTGATTGTTGGTTATGATATATCCGTCCGCAGTAATGATAACACCGCTTCCGGCACCCTCTGTGATATACTGACTGAAGATGCTGCTTGTAGAAACAGTTTCGGTTCTTATCTCAACAACAGAGCCTGCCACGTTTGCCGCAACGTCTGCATAGGTTCCGACCTTGCCGAAGGTCGAGTCGGTCTTTGCAATAGTGCCCGGATCCTTATATACGGTTCTGTATATTATTGAAGGCTCACCGTTATTTAATCCGAGTCTGCCCGCAAGATATGTTCCGCCAAATGCCGCAAGTCCCGACAAAACCACACAAAGCACCGCAACCAATACGACAGGCGAAAGCTTGCGCTTCTGCTTTACAGGCTTTTCTTCGGGTGTGGGCATATCCTTTTCTTCATTTTCGGCCGGCGCGCAGTTTATATAAACCTCCTCGCGCTCGATCCTGTCATTGAAGATCTGTTCAGGTTCGTCCTCTTTTTCTGCTACAAGCTCTTTTTCTTCATCTGCAGACTCAACGGCTTCGGGAGCATCACAGGTTAAAGCATCGTTGGCATCTTCGATTTTTGTATCGGCCAAAGCTTCTTCGGGCTTTTCGTCCTGTACTTTTTGTATATTATCGTTATTGTCAAAAATGTTGTTCTCGTTCATATCGATTGTCCTTTCTTTAGCTTATTTTGTGATTATATTATAAATGCCTAATGTGACGGTTTCGTGACGGTGTGTGAAATT
>JAFQPF010000171.1 GCA_017411885.1 Clostridia bacterium | reverse complement strand
CGAAAATGCCGATGAGGGGCAGGTTATTTCCTGCAAAAACTTTTCAAGCGACCGCTATCCCGCGATCTGCACTTCATCTAATCGCAAATATCTTTCGACCTTTAAGCTTAACGGCACGCCCTGCTCTGTCGGTGCGGATGAAAAGCTTTTTTACACCGACGAAAGCAAATTCTATTATGACGGTGTCGCATACGGCGAGGTCACAAGCGGACGAAAGCATTTCGCAAAGCTTAAGGACACGATCGTCATTTTCCCCGACAAGACCTACTTCAAGAAGAACAAGGTCTACTATTATCTGCACGATGAGAAGGTTTACGAGTACAAACAAACGGGTACTGTCACCGACGCCACAGAGCTTATCGCAATAAGCGAAAGCGAGCCTGAAGCCGCCAAGGTCGGCGACAAGTATCTGAACACAGAAAAGCTTTATATTTACACTTATCTTGAAAGCGGAGTATGGGGTAACGCAAAGGTGCCTGCCAAAACCGATATTTTCTGTATTACAAGCAAGGAATACGGAAGGCTTGACGACAAATGGAGCTGGACGGTCGGCTCAAGCGGAGATATTTCAGTAGAAACCGTTGCATTCAACACCACCTACACAGGCGAATGCTTAAAGATCACCTTCAAGCGAAGCGGTGAGCTTCGCGATCTCGGTCTTGACAATTATGCTCCGGGCGATCATATCAGAATAAGAGGACTTGTAATGACCCATTCGACTAACAATGAACGCATTTCCGCGCTTAATGAGGGAACGATCCTACGTGAGATAGGCACAGGATATATTATCGTAGACAACGTAGGCAACAACATCAACTTTGATATATATGTTTCATCCAGTACTACGTCGATTATAATCGAAAGAATCGTTCCCGGACTTGACTGTGTAATGAGCATCGGCGACCGTATATGGGGAGCCCGCGGCAGCACGATCTATGCCTGCAAGCCCGGCAACATCAAGCTTTGGGGAAACGGCAACAAGGTCGACACTGCCGTCGCGATCGACATTGGCATATCCGGCAGCATTACCGGATGCGCCGATTACGGCGGAGTACCCGTATTCTTTGCCGAAAACGCTATAATCAAGGTACTTAAGGTATACAACGGCTACACCTTCAGCATAACTCCTGCCGCTTCCCTTTCCGCAAACAATCCCGAAAGCATTGCTTTTGTAAACGGCTCTCTTTACTATCTTTCCGATCTTGGAGTAATGTGCTATAGCGGTGCATCGCCAAAAAAGGTAGACTTTCCGGTCACAAGCAAGCTTGAGGGAATGGTCGGTGGAAGCGATGGGGTAAAATACTATCTTTCCGGGTCAGGCAAAACCTACGTCTACGATCCGCTAAACAAGGTATGGTACTCGGAAAACGATGTTTTCACCTCATTTACACGCTACGCATCAAATCTTATTGGCATCAAGGAGGCAAACGGAATATGCTCACTTTATGTAGTAGGCTTATACGGTAAGGTTGACGGAGTGAGCGTTTCCCCCGGAGAAAGGCTACTTGAGTTTGCACCCTTTTATGAAGAAACGACCTCTAAAAAGACGTACTCAAGACTTATCTTCCGTGCAAAGCTTGCAAAAAACACAAGCTGTGACGTGTCGGTTTCCTTTGACGGCGGTGAATACACAAAGGTTGCCTCGCTTGAAGGCAAGGGAAATATATGTGTTTATGACATTCCCATTACACCCACAAGGGCTGATTATATGCAGATAAGTCTTTATTCAAAAACAAGCAATATGACTATCATTTCAATAACACGCGAATTTGTATTGCATGAGGATTACAATTAAAAGAAAGGATGATGAAAATGGACTTAAAGCTATACGCACTTATAAAAAATATGGTCAAGGGGATCACTAAGGGCGACAAGGGTGAGCGCGGCGAGAGCGGACTTTTGAGAACAAGCGCAGTCAATCCGTATGAGGGGATGACACTTTTCTGTAACACGGTATGGTTGATGTACTTTGACGATAATGACGTCAACGTTCTCGCACCGGGCTTTGATTTTGACCATCTCGACTATGACAACACTCCTGCCGACAAGAATCACGAGCGTCAGATCGGCATTATATTCACGATGCGTGATAATCTGACCGTGGGCTTTCCCGAAGAAGTACACTGGGCGGCAGCCGAGCCGGTTTTTGAAGCAGGCAAGACCTATATGCTTTCCTTTATTCCTTACGATGACATAATCATCGGAGTATGGGCGGTGGTTGAATGAGTGCTTTTACATACCACGCGATGCGGGGACAGTATAAACACGAAAGGGTAAGCGGGGCTTCTCCGCTTACCCTGCCGACAAATATTTCCTGCGAGCTGCCCAGTCTCATTATAAAGGGAAAAAGTATTCAGTCGGGTACGCCTGCACAAGGGGCTCCCGTTTCTCTTACGAGCGCAGGAGAGGGATATTTGCACGGTCTTGGAGATAGTCCGATATACGTTCCGACGCTTCGCTCGGCAGGTGAAGCCGCCGACATATACGATATCAAAGCAGGAAAGATCACGAGAAGAATTGCCGAAATTATAGTTGACGGAGTGAATGTACAGGTTACGAGTCCAGCCACTACAAACTCGAAACTTTATTACGGCATAAGATCAAATCAGACCCCCGGTCTCGGAAACCTTATATGCGATATTATCACGACCCATTTTATAACCGAATACAATCAAGCCGAAGGACATGTATATATGGCAGGACTAAATGGGCAAAAAACCATATTGTTCTTTCCGTGGGATCAAACACTTGACACATCCGCAAAAATGAACGCTTGGTTCAAGGCGCAATATGATGCAGGCACACCGGTAAAAATGATATATGCGCTCGGCAATCCGACAACTGAGGACGCACCGGCATATACGCCGGCACAAGGCTCTGATGGCACGTTTATTACAGGCTGTACAGGCATAACGCTTGACGCGACCTACTTAAAACACGCATAAGAAAGGAATAAAAATATGTATGCAAAGCTTTTTGACGGTGTGCTTATAAGTGCGCCGGCAACTATCAAAGATGAAATTGAGGTCAACGGAGTGAAAAAGGCTTTTAAGTTCTATACTCCGTCCGATGCTCAGTACAGGAAAGCCGGGTATCTTCCCGTAATAACGGCAGATTATCCCGAAACCGATATGGAAAATCCAAAGCATTACACGCTCAGCTACACCGAGCGCGACGGTGCTATCTACGGCGAGTGGGTGGAAAGCGAGCCACCCATAGTCCCGCCTACTATTGAAGAGCGCACGAGTGCGCTTGAAGAAGAGGTTGACGGGCTCAACGAAGCACTTGATATGATACTTGAAGGAGTGACCGAATAATGAAAAAGGAGCTCAGAGAAAAGATCATAGCCTACAACAAGGCGGTCAAGGAAAAGGCGGCAACCGATGAGAATATGCAGCTTTGGTACGATGCGATTATCGCCTCTGCAAATTCTGTACTGCCGAGTCCGCCGACAAAGTATGAACGAAACGCAAGAGATAATATTAACGATTGCTCTACCGCGTTTAAAACAAATATTATCCCGGTTGCGGCGGCGTATTGCTTAACCGGCGATGTGCGCTATAAGGACAGAGTATGGCAGGAGTTGGAAAATGTCGGTTCTTGGCCGGATTGGGGCTCGGATGCTTTCCTCTGCACAGCGCATATCCTGCTTGCATACGGTCTGTG
>JAFQPF010000170.1 GCA_017411885.1 Clostridia bacterium | reverse complement strand
TATCTACGACGCGCTTTACGAATATAAAGATCAAATCAAGCACGTACTGACGGCGCGCAGGTGAGCATTTTCTGCCCTCTACGTGTAAGCACCAGTCGGGATGCTCATCGTAAAGCTTGCTTATGGGGGAGATCATTTCGGGCTCAAACCAAAGACCGAACTTGAGTCCGAGCTCACGTATGCGGCGCGCAAGCTCCTTGATTCCGCAACGGATCTTCTTTTCGTTAACGAACCAGTCGCCGAGATCGCAGTCGTCGTTATTTCTGTTTGTTCCGAACCAGCCGTCGTCAAGCACGAGCATTTCGATGCCGAGCTCTGCGGCATCCTTTGCGATGCTTATAAGCTTTTCATCATCGAAATCAAAATATGTGCCCTCCCAGTTGTTTACGAGGATCGGGCGCTTGATGCCCTTCCACTGTTTGCGGCAAAGGTTGTTGGTATAAAGACTGTGGAAAATACGGCTCATTTCGCCGATACCGTTGCCCGAATATACCATAACGAGCTCGGGAGCCGTAAATGTTTCGCCGGGATTTACGCACCACGCAAAGTCTGTGGGGTTGATACCTGCAAGCACTCTTGTTGCTCCGAAGGAATCTACCTCCGCTTCGATAAGGAAGCTGCTGCTGTATACGAGGTTGAAACCGTAAGCATCACCCATATCCTCGTCTGCGTTGGGGGAAACGAGCGCGATGAAGGGGTTGTGCTGATGTCCCGAGGAAACACGTATGCTTTCTATTGACTGTTTGCCGTGATGCAAGCGTGTGCGCTCAAGCGTGCGCTCCTTTGCCCAGTGTCCCCAAAGGTGAACAAGGTCGTATTCGCTGCTCGGCATATCAAGGCATCCGCTGAATATGCGCTCAAGCGAAAAGGGCTTGTCTGACGTGTTCTTTACACGGACACTCTTGGTTATAGCGTCATAGTTTGCGAATGCAGTGTAAACGAGAGTCACAAGCGCGCCTGTGTGGGCGTCCATCGCGTCTATTTCAAGCGTGTCAGCCTCGTTTTCGTCCGCATAGGTAGAGGGAAGTCCCTCAAGCACGGGCTTGCCCTTGTAAATTCTGTGTGTCACGTATCTGATGTCTGTGGTAGCCGTTCCGTCCGCACCGCGTATCATCACCGCGCTTGCTCTGAAGTCGCCGATGCCGTGGGTGGGGTATTCAAGAAGCTGAGTACCGAGCGGAATATTCGTTTCGGGTGAATTGGGGAAGAACGAGCTTATGTTGGTGTCAAAGTGCATATAAGTAAGATCGGTATCGGGAATTTTCGCGCCGTAGTAGCGGTGCACGAGATAATCTCCGTCTATGATCTCAAGAACATAGCTTGTGTTGGGTGTGTCAAGCTTGAAGCTTTTGCTTTTATTGTCAAAAATTACAGGCATAAGATGTTTCCTTTCTTTGTCTGCCGGGCGGCATATTGCATAATATACTTAAATAGATTATATAACAAATGCTTCCAAAAGTCAATAAGGGCAGGCGACAAATAAGCGTATTTCTCATTTTTGTTAACTCTGTGGCATATAATGGATAGCGCAAGAATCAGCGTAAAGGAGTGCTTGTATGAATTCAAGAGTGAAGTCTGCTGTTGTCTGCGCTTTGTTGTTATGCGTTTCGCTTGTCGGTATGCGTTACGGCAGGGACGAGAATTATCTTCCGTACAAGGAATATGGAGAGGTCGCAAAAGAGGTGTTTTATTCCTGTGGGAGTGATATTGAGGCAGGCGCCCTCAGCTATTATTCGGCGAACAATATAATAAACGCATCAGAAAAAAAGGAGAGGGAGGCATCAAGCACTCCCGATACTTCAGGATCACAGGTGCTTCCGCCTGTTATAACTCCCCCGGACGGCATCGAGGTCTTTGATGAAGCAGGCACTTGAAGCGCTTTTTCCGGTTCTTTTCGCGGTATCGCTTCACGAGCTTGGTCATATTCTGTGTCTGCGTATATTCAGAATACCGCGAAAAAGAGCGAGCTTTTGCTTCTGGGGGATAGGACTTGATGCAGATTTTTCGCACAGCTCACATATCTGCGAGCTTGCCGTATACGCCGCAGGAAGCCTGTGCAATCTGCTTTTCGCCTTGCTTCTTTCAGAGTACCCGGAGTATAAATATGCGTGCATCGCTTACGGGGTATTCAATCTTCTGCCGGCAGGCTTCCTTGATGGCGGTGAGATACTCAGAATAATGCTGTTATCAACGGGATTTTCTCATTACAGTGTAAAAAAGCTTTGCGGATATATAACTCTCGCCTTTTGCGTTTTACTTTGGATGATATCCGTATATCTTGCCCTGCGCGGCTACGGTGCGGCCTTGCTTGTAAGCTCGCTTTATATGCTCGGCTTTTGCTTTTCTGACAAAAAATGTTGACTATTTCACCCTGATGCGGTAAAATATACTTATTAAACAGGGTGAGGACAGCATTATGCTTGAAAGGAAATTTTTTGATAAAACGAGATTGACGCTTTTTGACGCGCCGTGCTTTGTTACCGATAAAGGCGGAGTTATCGC
>JAFQPF010000169.1 GCA_017411885.1 Clostridia bacterium | reverse complement strand
CGTATACCATTTTTATCCGACGCTCCTTCTTGGTAGTCATAAGCTTGATTACCGGCGGCTGTACGATCGGTACAAGCGCCATATACGAATACGCGGCAACGATGATCGCCGAGGTAAAGTTACTGTTAAGAGTCTGTGCAACGAAAATTGAGGTAGGACCGTCTGCCGCACCGATAATACCTATCGAAGCCGCGTCTTTTATATCATATCCTAAGAGTGCCGCAAGGCTTAAGGTCATAAAGATACCGAACTGTGCCGCCGCACCGAAAAGCATAAGCTTCGGGTTTGTAAGAAGCGGGCCAAAGTCGATCATCGCGCCTATACCGATAAAGAGAAGCAACGGGAAAAGCTCACCGTATTCAAGGCCGAACTCAAAAAGCACCTCTATCGCGCCGTGCGCGTCTCCCTGAGTGAGAACACCCGAAAAAGGAATGTTTACAAGTATTGCCCCAAAGCCCATAGGCAAAAGGAGTGTCGGCTCCATATCCTTTGCTATAGCAAGATAGATAAGAAGCGCACCGATCAGCCACATAACCACGTGGTACCACTCAATAGCGGCAAAATATTCAAAAAGAACAGATATGCTCTGTATTAAGGATGTCATCATCGTACCTCTTTTATTTTTTTCTTATAAATTTCAGATATGCTTTGCGATATATTCGCGTCCGCGCTTTATGCCCTCAAGGCAGTCCTCATAGCCCTCATACTCGACGGTTATGTAGCCGTCGTAGCCCGCCCTTTTAAGGATTGCTATGCACTGCGCCACAGGCACGTCACCGTCACCTATCGTACAGCCCTTAAGGTAGTTGCACGCACGTGTCTGGAAGTATCCTTCAGCAGGACCCTCTTCAAACGAACGCTTGTGGAAATCCTTTGCGTGAACGTGGAAAGCAAGGTTTGCAAGTCTTGAAACCGCAAGCGCATTATCATCGTCCGCGCAGGAGAAGTTACCCATATCAACAAGCGCACCGAAGTTATCGTGATTTACCGCCGCAATAAGGCGTTCAATACGATCGCTGTCCTGCGAAATATAGCCGTGATTTTCGGTACAGGTCTTAATGCCCATTTCAGAAGCGATCTCGGTAACGCGTCTTACGTTTCCTGCGATCACGGGGAGCATAAGGTCAAACGAGCGCATTGTGCCCTCTCTTTTGAGCTGCCATACGATATCGTGGCGCATTACCGGCGCTCCGAGAATCCTTGCAAGTTCAAGCTGACCGCGCAGGCGTTCTATTTCGGCATCGCTCTCCTCTTTGGTTTCCTGATACAGATTTCCGCTGACAGCAAGGGCTGCTACGTCAATGCCGTATTTATCGGCTTGTGCGCGGAAAAACTTCGCGTTTTCTGCCTTTTCCTCGTAGGTCTCTCCGACCACCTCAGCAAATTCAATAGCATCAAATCCAAGCTCGTGAGCATATTTAACGACTTCCATAGCAGTCATTTTGCCCTCTTTGATATGCTTTAAAAAAGAGTAGCTTGACACCGAGATCTTCATAATACATCCCTTTCTTTATTAATTCTTTTGATATCTCACCATTAAATTGGCAAAAACCTCCGCATGATGCTCCTCATCCGCAAGAATACGCAAAAGCAGCTTTCTTGCGACCTCGTCGTTTATCTGAGAAAGCACGAGCCTCAAATCACTTACCGATGCTCTTTCGGCTTCAAGCAGGGATGAAAGCACATTTTCGACCGGCAGGTCAAAAGCATATTCACCTGACACAGCCGTCCTGCCTGCCCTTTTACCGGCAAGCGAGCTTATGCCGACACTTTCTCCCGAAGCGTGCAGAAGCGAAGCTAAAAGCTTAAAGTGCTTTATTTCGCATAGTGCTATGCATTCAAGCATTTCCGACAAAGGCAGATGCTCGGCAGCAAGAAGCGCGCTTTGAAGCAGATATTCGCTTATCTGCAAAAGCTTTCTTGACAAAAGCACACGAAGCATCCGCAAGTCGTAAGAATTGAGCTTTGTTTTTGTAACACACGGATATGGCGTTGAAAGATTGCAGTTGATCCCTTCCCTTGGCATAAAAACCTCCAATTAAAGTTTTACTGCCATTATATTGCAAATCCTTCATTTCTGCCACAGGGTATTATACTATATTTCCCAAATATTTGCAAGTAGCTATTCCAAAAAAGCAAAAAAAGTTATAGAAAAATGCAAAAATGTTATATCCGCCTGTCAAGCTGTCGCACAGATACAGAAAAAGCAGGCAAAAAGCCTGCTTTTTTCAGAACACATATCCTGCGTTGATATTTTCCTGCATAGTGACACCGGCATAGAAGGTAGTTGCATCCGCAACTATCTTGTCATACTCACCGACACTTCCCAGGAATCTGAGGACCGGGCGGTTGTTGATCTCAAAGCGATTCTCGCGCCAGGTAGCACAGAAATAGTAATAGTCGTCCGGAAGCACGCTTATACCGTCACCGAACACCTCGTCCACCGCGGCATAAGCAAGCTCTGTCGGGCTTGTCGTGCGCAGATACGGGGAGGTGGAAAACTGATATACGAGTCCGTTTTTAGTATATCTGCTGTCGCAGATAACCGTCTTGATGTCATTCGGGAAAATTTCGCTTTCAAGGCGGTTACGCACTATCTGCGCCACCGCAAGCATTTCGTAATACTTAAGATCGGGTCTTTCAAACTGATCGGCTCTTGAATATTTTCCAAGCACCTCAAGCTGAACGGTTGCCGCGATCATTTCACGTTCCTTTTCGCTTATTTCAACAGGCAAAAGGGTATCCGTGACTGCAATATTATAAAGCATACTGTACGGCACCTGAGACAAAGCTTCTATCGGCGTATCGGCTTCAAGGCTCGGAAGACTCAAGCATAGATCGTTTTCCGAAAGCCTGTGTATGCTTACAACATCGCTTGATATGTTGGAATCAGCCTTTACACCGATTCCAAGCAGGGGGGATGACATCAGCGACTGAGAAAGATCGATTCCCGGAATATTTACGCTTATATTATCCGCAGATCTTAGCATCGGCAGAAATATGATAAGCGCCATACTGAACACGAGAATATAAATTGATCGTTTAATCTCGGTCATGATCCTTTCCTTTCCGTCTCTAATCAAAGACTTGTGAATTCTGTGTGAAAAATCGATTTTTGTGTTGACATTAAATATATATTAAGGTATAATATCCATTGTACCGACCAAGGTCGGATATCATACCGTAATCATCGGTATCAAATATGGGATAAAACCCAAGGAGGACGAAAATGTTTAATCTTAATTTCAAAAAGACGGTCTCTTTTGTGCTCGCGATCGTTTGCGTGCTTGCACTTGCTTCCTGCGCCAAAACAAACGTACCGGGTAATGCAGCAGATGAGGACACCGTTCTTACCGTAGGCGGCAGACAGATCGGCTCTGTCGAATACAACTATTTCTTCAATATCCAGAAGGACTTTATGGATAACGGAGATGCAAGCTTCTGGGCTGACAACGCCGAAGGCATTGAAAAGTTAAAGGCAGACACGCTCAATTCTCTTGCTCAGTTTGAAGCCATCAGACTTCTCAGTGCTGAAAAAGACGTTACCGTTACAGACGAACAGACAGCTCAGAACGAAGCTGCGGTTCAGTCAATGCTCGATCAGTACGGCGAAGAAGAGCTTACAAAAATGCTTGCCGAGCAGCATCTCACTCTTGATCTTTACAAGGAAATTCTCCATACTCTCGCTCTTGACAGCAATCTTTATGATGCTCTTGCTCAGAACGGTGAGCTCGGAGTTGACGATGAAACGGTCAAGACCAAGATCAAGGAAGAATACGTTCGTGCAATGCACATTCTTTACGCTGACGAAGCTACCGCACAGGGCGTGCTTGAAGAAGCAAAGGCTGCTACAGACGAAGAATTCTACGAGCTTGCTCAGTCGGCTGAGGACCCCGGTATGGTAGGCAATACAAACGGATACGTTTTCACCTACAACCAGATGGTAAAATCCTTTGAGGATGCAACCTACGCTCTTGAGGTAGGTCAGACAAGCGATCTTGTAAAATCCGATTACGGCTACCACATCATCCGTAAGCTCGATCTCTCTGACGAATACATCGACGAGCATTATACCGAGCTTGCTCAGAACGATCTTATCAACGCTTATTACACATACGTTGACGACTTTGCAGCTGAGCTTGCAGCAAAGGCTGAGTTCACAGAGCTTTACGACACCTTCACGGTTGATACCGCCGCTGTCGAAGAGTCTGCTGACGAATCGGTTTCCGAGTAATCAGACTTCAATATCCAAAAGAGAGCTTCGGCTCTCTTTTTTATTTTACCTCAACATCGGCATAGGCGATCTCAAAAAGCTCGTCTATACGCGCGTTGTTTCCGGACAGGTAAAGATAGCCGAACAAGGCTTCAAAGCCTGTCGCACGCCTGTATTCAAGTGCCGTTGCACTTTTCGGCGTTTTTGACGTATGAGTGTTGCGTCCGCGCTTATAATAAGATTGTTCCTCTTCACTAAGCAAAGGCTCGATCTTATCAAAGGCTAAGCTCTGAACGCTTGCCTTAACAAAGCTGAGTGCATTGCGGTTAAGTGCCGCGCTGTCCTGCAGACCAAGACTCAAAAGATAGGTTCTCACCTTAAGCTCAAGCACGCAGTCACCAACGTATGCGAGTGCAATGCCGTTCATATTTTTGTAGTCTGCCCTACAGTCCATAACTCATTATGCTCCTTGTAATTTTTCGTCCGTTAAAATGCACAAACGACGAAAAATCAGCCATTTTACCGCAAAATTTGGCGGTCGTTCCCATTGTAGCAAATATCAAAGAGCATTTCAACAACTAAAAAAAACAAATTTTCCGCTTGATGCTTATCCGCTTTTGTGCAATTTGACGATTGAATTTTGCTCAATATAGTCGTATAATTTAGTGAGTAAATCTAATTTTGTATATAAAGAGGTCGGTAAAATGATCTACGACGTAATCGTAATCGGAGCCGGAATTTCCGGCACAATGATCGCACGTGCTCTTTCCCGTTACAAGCTTAAAATCGCAATAGCAGAAGCGGGAAGCGACGTTGCAACCGGTGCTACCAGAGCAAACTCCGCCATAGTTCACGCAGGCTTTGATGCCCTTCCCGGCACACTCAAGGCAAAGCTGAACGCTCGCGGCTGTACTATGATGAAGGAGGTTTGTAACACCCTTGACGTACCGTATAAGAACAACACCTCGCTCGTAGTTGCCTTTGGCAAGGAGGAGGAAGAAAAGCTATCAGAGCTTAAGCGCCGCGGCGAAGCCAACGGCGTTGAAAAGCTGAGTATCATTGATAAGAAAAAGCTTTCAGAGCTTGAACCGTCGCTTTCAGACGAAGCAACTGCCGCGCTTTACGCAGAGAGTGCGGGAATAGTATGCCCATACGAGCTCGCGACCGCGGCTTGTGAAAACGCGGTGGTAAACGGTGCTGATTTCTTCAAGAATTTCAAAGTAGACAATATAATAAAGGAAGAAAACGCTTTTACGGTTTGCAGTAAGGACAAAGAATTAAAGACACGCTATCTCGTAAACGCCGCAGGACTTCACGCTGACGATATAGCAAAGCTTGCAGGCGAAGATAACTTCCCTGTAAAGATCATTCCCCGCCGCGGTGAATATATGCTTATGGACAAGAGCCTCGGATCTCTTGCAAGCTCCACCCTGTTTATGCTCCCGAGTGAAAAAGGAAAAGGAGTACTCGTTTCACCGACGGTTGACGGCAATCTTATAATCGGTCCTAACGCTCATCAGGTTGAAAAGGGTGATACGTCCACTACATCTATGGGACTTGACGAGATCCTTAACGGCGCAAAAAGACTTATTCCGGGTATTGATGCAAGAGCTGTTATTACCTCATTCGCAGGTATACGCGCAACACCGAGCACGGACGACTTTTATATTGAGGAAAGTAATATTGCGCGCGGTCTGTTGCACGTTGCAGGAATCGAATCCCCGGGACTTGCTTCCTCGCCGGCGCTTGCCGAATATGTTAAGGATAAGCTTGAGTCTATGG
>JAFQPF010000168.1 GCA_017411885.1 Clostridia bacterium | reverse complement strand
CTATACTGTAGGCGGAAAAATGGAATATAAAAAATGACTAGGAGATTGCTTATGGAAACGAAGTTTTTTTGTTACGGTATAAACGAGTTTGAGAGCAGACATGGACTTGTTGAATATGTCAAGCTCAGCAAAAGCATCGAAGAATTCAACGGTCACAAGCTCTTAAGATTTGACATAGAGCCCGGCCCGTATTCTCCCGAGGAGGGACTTATAAAAATCAACACAGACAAGGCTTTCTGCATAACCGACTACCCTTATATGGCTGTAAGCTACAGGACAAGATCGTCTGTATTGCAGTGCGACATGTCTATAATTTACACCGACTCTGATGGCTTACACGAATCATGGACCGAAAGTGCACGTCCGGGAATTATCAGCGACACAAATATAAGAAGCTTTGTATACGACGTAAGAAAGACTGACGCGGTTTCTTTCCCGAATGGGGCTTATGAGAGCTTGATTTATATAATCAAGCCATTTGGCGGAAACTTTAAGGTGATAGGTAAACCGTGCTTCTTTTCAATTGAATACATTGCATTTTTTGCCACTAAAGAAGAGGCTGAGAAGTTCAACAAAGCTCATGCTGTCAAGCCTTTGGAAATAGAGAGCATTACCGGAAAGAGCTTTCGCGTATCCGATTACGGAAAGCGTTATTACGGTAAGGTTCCATCTACCGTTTTCAACGGATACGACATAAAGTATAATATTTGCTTATCTCCGCGTACACACGCGCTTGAGACCGAGCTTCTTGAAAACGGCGCGATGCGCTTTACCGGTAAAGAGGGAACTATGCTCCGTGATCCTGCAAGCGTTGTGATAAGTTCCGCCGGTACGAATTTCTCATTTCTTAAATATCCTGTTGTAAAAATCGCTGCACGCAGCTCGGCAGATGAACTCTGGGTACAGATACGCCACGACAAGACCTTCACCGGGTTTACAAAGCTTGAGGGTACGCTCTGCGATTGCGGCTACACTGTTTACACCTTTGATATAAACGAGCTTTGCGCTGATCAGCCTATAAATGCAGGATACCGCAACATTACGCTTGCATTACGTGCATGTGAGTGCGAGGAATACAAGATAACAAAATCTCACACGTTTGAGCTTTTGTACGCAGGATTTTTTGAAAACGAATGTGAAGCCGCGCTTTATACTCACAGCGAAACAAGCCTTGAAGACTATCTTGCAGAGCATCCGATGGCATACAAGAGTGAGGGTGTCAGCGTAAATTACACCGAGCTTGACGATTTCAGCATTGCGGATGGTTATATTAAAGAAGCCGAGGCACTCAAAAAGAAGATAATCGAAAGCGAAAATACTTATATCGAAAGTCCGTATGGAAAGACGTATTACATATCATCGTTAAACGGAAACGATGAAAATGACGGACTTTCGCCCGAAAGCGCATGGCGCACACTTGAAAAGATAAATTCGGATGGCACTCTTTGTGAGAATGATTACGTATTATTTGAGCGCGGAAGTCTTTTTAGAGACAGGATATGGCTCAAGGCAGGTGTGACCTATTCGGCTTACGGAAAGGGCGACAAGCCGAAATTCTACGGCTCGATCGATGCGTCGGGTGAAGAAAGCTGGATTGCCACCGAAAGAGAAAATCTCTGGCTTTACAAGGACTTAATTGACCAGAAGCTTGACATAGGCAACATAACCTGTGACGGTGGTAAGGCATGGGGTATCAAGGTGCTTGTCGATCTTCAAAGGATGCGCAAATGGCAGGGTTATTGCTACAACGGCATTGAGGGCTTTTACGTTGATGAGGCTCCGTTTGACATAAACACGTCAGAGCTTCATAGTCTTGAATACTGGCACGATTGGGAAACCGGAAAGCTTTATTTATATTTTGACCGCGGTAATCCCGGAAGGTATTTCAATGAAATAGAACTTTCAAAGAAAATGAGTCTCGTGGGTGGTATGTCAAAGGGATGTGTTGTTGACAATTTATGCTTTAAGTACACGGGTGTTCACGGAATAGGATTAGGTCTTGCAGAGGATTTTACCGTTCAGTATTGTGAATTTGGATTTATCGGCGGAAGCATACAGTCGCCGGCTCCCGGTTCTACGGGAAGACTTGGTAATGCTGTTGAATGCTTTGGCTGTGCCAACGGATATACGATACACGACTGTTACTCCTATCAAATATATGACTGTTGCTATACTACTCAATGGCAGGGCTCAAAGAATGACGACGTTACCATGAACAATATAAGAATTTACAACAACGTTGCCGAGCTTTCAAATACCGGACTTGAAACCTGGCTTGCAAGTCACGCCCTGTATTCCGGAAATAAGTATTATTTCAGAAATATGGAGATGTTTGGCAATTATAATATGTATATGGGCTACGGCTGGAGCCATCAGCGCGTAAATAAGGACAGTAACTTCTTCTACGGCGATTTTCTTGATTCGGATACCGAGTACATAAACTGCGAAATACACGATAACGTGAACGTATACAGCTCTTGCGTTGCAAATTTTGCAAGATATACGGGTAAATGCGGATTCCATTTCCATGACAACGTATACGTGCTTGAGCGCGATAAATACGTAGTATGGACAGCGGCAACTCCTACCGACGGCTCGGGTAGATTCACCTCGTTTGAATTTAACGAGGATAACGTAAAGCTTCTCACGGCGCATACGCTTGATGAGGGCTCTGTATTCTATAGTGTACCCGAAAACTGTAAGATCACCGAGGTTGCTGAAAAACTCTATGAAAACTCAAGCTTGACCGGGTACTTTTCCGGAAGCCGTACTATCCCGAACTGATTTTATACAAAAGATAAAACGGTGCTTTGTAAAAAGCACCGTTTTATCTTGTCCCCGGTCTTACGCGTTTGCAGGTCAGGCAGTATTTTTCGACTGCTTTATGCTTTGTGAAGCCGTCGTATATGGCGCGGGCACGATCGGTTGCAAGTATATCGTCAAGCTCGCTTTCAAAAATATTCCCGAGCGCAAGCACGCCGTCGTGGTCAAGACAGCAGGGAACTACCGTGCCGTCAACAAGCACGCCGAACTGATCGCGCAGGGCATAGCAGAAGCGATCCTCGCTTTGAATTTTATCATCAAGAGAGTTAATATCATCTTCATTCGGCCAGTCGAATTTTTCTCCCCATTCGATAAAGGTCTTGTCGCAAAGCCTTTCACCGCTTCGGTTTGGAGTTGGTATTTCTCCGAGCGAAGCGCTGTAGTCGTGAAGCCTTGAAATTATTCTGTTATTGAGCTTATCACTTCCGCCGCTGTTCCATAATCTGAAAACGGTTATAATGCCGCGCCTTGAGCTTTTATCGGCAAATGAAATAAGCTTGTCAAGGTAATTATCGAGTGTCGCTTCATCCTCGCCGTTGCCCTCGAATGCGTGTACGCTGATGCTTATTTTGAAAAGCTGTTTACAGTCAAAAAGCGTGTCGGCACGCGTGTCAAGCAGGGTTCCGTTTGTCGTAAGCATAACGTGGAAATCGTATTTGTCCGCTATCTTCAGTATTTCTTCAAGCCTTGGGTGTGTTAGCGGTTCGCCCATAAGATGCAGGTAAAGATACT
>JAFQPF010000167.1 GCA_017411885.1 Clostridia bacterium | reverse complement strand
CTCTGTCGCTTCTGTAATCGTACGTTGATTTGATATAAGCAATAAGATCCGTACCGCTTTCTTCAAGATCGATGATGCTTTTATCACCGACTACCTTTCCTTTCTTTAGAAGCACAGCTCTTCCGATAAAGCCTCTGACCTCTTCGATCAAGTGCGTCGACAGAATAAGCGTTTCATTATCCTCAAGAATACCTGCAAGAAGCTTATAGAAATCCTCTCGGTTAAATAGATCGTTACCGGCAAAGGGTTCGTCCATAAAGATATAATCAGCGCCCTGAGACAGCGAAAGAATGACCTCAAATTGATTTTTTTGTCCCGTCGAGAAGCTGCGTATCGGCTTATGCATCGGTAGTGAGAAAAATTCCATTAGTCCTTTGAATCTCGCTTCCTTGAAATTCGGGAAATGCTCCTTATAAAAGGTCCTGTGCGATGCCGCATCAATATCCGGGAAAAAGGAGTGCTCGCTTGTGGCAAACGAAAGCTTTGCGATATTAGAGCGTGTTATCGGCTTGCCGTCGAGAGTGATCTCGCCGCTGTAGTTGTGAAAATCAAAAACGCATTTCATAAGAGTTGTCTTTCCTGCGCCGTTTTCCCCAAAAAGTCCGACGATCTCTCCGCGAGGAAAAGATATAGTAACATCGCTTACCGCACATTTTGAGCCATAGTATTTGGTAATGTTTTTTAACTCTAACATTATAACCTCCATATACCGTCGAGCAATGATTTCGGAAATGCCGCTTTCGGTACTGCAATCAAATAGATAAAGAGATAAAGCAAAACAAACACGTATTTCATAAAGATTATTGACAAGAAATACGATATAGGCACGGGGAAAGTGAGCTTAAACACGGGCAATCTTTGCGGAAGACGCTTAACTGTATATATACTTTTTGAGTTTTGATTCAAATATAGCCTGCGGAGCAGAATGAATGAAAGGGAGGTAATTGCCGTTACTGTGAAACCGAGAAAAAACACTCCCGCTATATCGCTAAAATTCGCACACACAGCATTATCACGCAGATATCTTTTACCGCCATCGAAATAATATAGCTTGTTTATCTCATATATTAGCTTTCCAAAGAATCCAAAGCTGATGGTAAGTGATAGAATGACGCAGGCTGTGAGAAATCGCTTCTCCCATTTTACATTATAACCCGGCGGTGTTGATCTGTTAATCCACGTATTCATTTTGTTCACCCCACCCGTTTTTTACATATACGATAATGTAGGCAGACATACATACGCACAGTATATACGTTATAATTACCGTAAGATCCCCGCCGACATTTCCGGAATTCCAAATGATCGAAAATACTGTAAGAAATATAACGGCAATCGATCTCTTGCCTCTTCGCTGTTTATAAGAAAAGAATGACGCAGCAAGCGATAAAGTAAATATCTGCATTGCGTTTCTTATCCAAATAAGGATATCAGATAAAGGCAGGATCGAATGGAGAAATTCGTTTCTGTAATAAGCAAGGAAGACCGATTGATTTGAAACGAAGCATACGTTCGCCGATTCAATATATTTTTGCGTAAAAATATACGTAAGCACGATCTCAAAGCCGAGAATAAATATAAGAACGAGAAAATTATAAAAGCTCTGCAAAGTAAAATACACGCTTTCGGAGACGGACAGGCGATTTACCGTGTAATTACATTCAGAACCGAAAGCGACGGCTGTAACGCTCAATAGAAATATAACTGCAGCAACCGTTACCGCAAATACTATATTGATCGCCGATAGGGAAATGACCCTTTCAATATCGCGATATCCTGTGAGCGAGGAGATATCCGAGTTCAAAAGTGCTGTGAGCTCTTTTTGAAAGAGTAAGTACTGAACGATCCCGCTCAACGTCATCAGCGCGATGATCTTGTAAAAAGAGTGTCTTGCCGTAAGGTAAAACACCGATAAATACTTTTTCATTCGGACCACATCCTTTCGATCAGGTCAAGAGCTTCTTCCTTTGTAAGGTTCATTTGCTTAAGAGAGCTTACTACAGAGCTGATATCATCCTCAAGCATTTCGGATCTTATTCTTTTTACCGCTTCGGCGTCTACGACCGCATAGCTTGCGGCGCCGGAATGGGAAGATATAAGTCCTTCTGACTCAAGTATGGCATACGCCTTCTGCACGGTATTCGGATTGATGCCAAGTAAAGCAGAAAGCGCACGTCGGGATATCATCTCATCGCCGTCAGCTATGGCTCCCGAGGCTATCCTTCTTTTTACGTGCTTAACTATCTGCACGTAGATGGGCGAGCCGTTTTCGGCTCTGAAATCTTTAAAATCGATCATACTACTCTCGCAACTGTATTATTTGTGTAACACGGTCAACTGTATTATAACAGTAGTACGGTGGTTTGTCAATAGAAAAAACGAAAAGCAAGTCGATTCGACTTGCTTTTCGTTTCTGTTTTATTCAAAATCTTTAATATCGAAGTGCCATTCTTCTCGCTTGCGGAAGGGGGAATTAAAGGATTTATTTAGTTTACCTTCTGCTTCAAGGTGGATGTAACATGCCATATCGCACGCTCTGCCGCAAATAGAGCACTGATAGCTGTGCTGAGCAGGGGGATAGAAATAGATCTTATCAAGGATCTTTCTTGCTTTCTCGGGGTCTATTTCGGCATCACCGCCGATAATTTGCAATCTATCCTCAAAATCCCGGAAAGCTTCGGGCGGCATAAAGGGGTTCTTTGTGCCGTTTGCGCCGTTGTAATATACGGAACAGCGCCATTCATCGAGCTTTCCATCCTCTGATATTGCTTTGCCGGGGCAAGCCTTAATGCATTTGCCGCACTTGTCGCAAAGATGAGGCTTAGCCAACTCGGTTGGTTCGATCTCAGCGTCTGTGAGGATAAAACAATATCTTATCATGGGACCGAAACG
>JAFQPF010000011.1 GCA_017411885.1 Clostridia bacterium | reverse complement strand
TCCTGGCAGAAAAACGGCTGGCGAAAGGCGGATAAATCGCCCGCGCTTAACGTTGAGCTGTGGACCGAGCTTCTTGCTCTTCTTGAATATCATAATGTAAGCTTTGTCTGGGTAAAGGGGCACGCGGGACATATATATAATGAACGCTGTGACAGACTCGCGGTCGCGGGTGCTGAAGCGGCGGCGCTGATGTAAAAGGGCAGCTTCTGAGCCTGCCCGACTTACAGATCTGTTAATTTGAAAGGCATGGTCATATAAATGGAAAAAAGATTTGTTTATGCCGATAATTCGGCCACAACACCTGTATATCCCGAGGTGCTTGAGGCTATGATGCCGGCATTCGGTGAGCTTTACGG
The DNA here is from genome assembly GCA_017411885.1 of Clostridia bacterium. Next base: position 2,693 of record JAFQPF010000011.1, on the reverse strand, counting down.
TAACCCCTCAAGCCTTTACTCCAAGGGCAGAGAGGCTAAGCGTATCGTAGATGCTTCAAGGGAAAGGATCGCACAGGTGCTCGGCTGTAAGCCGACCGAATTCTATTTCACCTCGTGCGGTACCGAATCTGATAACTGGGCTATAAAGGGTGCGGCACGCGCAAACGTGACTCGCGGCAAGCACCTTGTTACCACTAAGATCGAGCATCACGCGGTGCTTCATACAATGAGAGCTCTTGAAAAAGAGGGCTTTGAGGTGACATACGTTGCGCCCGATAAGGACGGTATAATCTCGCCCGAAAGCATTGTCGCGGCTCTCAGAGAGGATACGACTCTCGTTGCGGTAATGTATGCTAATAATGAGATCGGTACGATAGAGCCGATACGCGAAATTACAGCCGCAGTAAAGGCGTTTGACAAGAGAATACTCGTATTCACCGATGCCGTTCAGGCGATCGGTAATGTCAAGATAGACGTTCACGAGCTTGGAGTTGATATGCTGAGCCTTTCGGGGCACAAGATACACGCTCCCAAGGGTATCGGCGGACTTTATATCAGAACAGGCGCACGTGTACACAATTTCATAGACGGCGGCGGTCAGGAAAGAAGCCGTCGCGGCGGCACTGAAAACGTCGCCTATATCGCAGGCCTTGCCAAGGCTATAGAGCTTGCGGATAAGAATCTCTGCGATATTCCGCGTATTGAGAAAATGAGAGACAGGCTTGTGAAGGGAATTGTGGAAAAGATCCCGTATACAAGGGTCAACGGCACGTTTGAGCACAGACTCGCCGGCAACGTAAACGTCGCTTTTGAATTTATCGAGGGCGAAAGTATGCTCCTGCTTCTTGACCGTGCGGGAATCGCCTCGTCAACAGGCTCCGCCTGCTCGTCAAATTCGCTTGAGCCTTCTCACGTATTGCTTTCGATCGGCGTGCCGGTCGAGGTAGCGCACGGATCGCTCAGACTTTCACTCGGACGTGATAACACCGAAGAGGATGTGGATTATATTCTTGAAGTATTGCCGGGTATCGTACAAAGACTCAGAGATATGAGCCCGATATATCCCGGGAAATAATTATAAACGGAGGTAAATATATGTACAGCGAAAAGGTTATGGATCATTTTTCGGATCCCCGCAACGTCGGTGAGATCGAAAACGCGGACGGCATAGGCGAGGTTGGTAACGCTGTTTGCGGAGATATAATGAAAATATTCCTCAAAATAGAGAACGACGTAATAGTTGATGTCAAGTTCAAGACTTTCGGATGCGGTGCGGCGATCGCAACAAGCAGTATGGCTACCGAAATGATCAAGGGCAAAAAGGTTTCCGAAGCGCTTGAGCTTACCAATAAGGCGGTTATTGAAGCGCTTGACGGACTTCCGCCGGCAAAGATACACTGCTCTGTGCTTGCAGAGGAGGCGGTCAAGAGCGCGATCGCGAACTATTATGACAATAACGGTATTGAGCATAATATAAACGTAGGCTGCGACGGACATTGCCACAGCTGCGGAAAGCACGACGCATAATATCAGAATTATATGAAAAGAACCGCGACAGGGTTAAAAAATGCCTGTCGCGGTTTTAATTTTATGCGATTTGTGCAAAATGCGCAAGTGTAGAAAAAATTAACTAAAAATTGTGCAATATGACGAAACGTAAATATGGAAAAAGACGGAAATTACACGGTTTTTTGTAGAAAAAATAGTAATTCAAAATTACTATAGTCGGCAATGGCGGGATATAAAATGCTTAGAATAGCAATATTTGGGATTTGTTTAGTAAATTAAATTTACATATAGGACTTATTGGTGACAATCCAAAAAACGTCAAATGTGACAAAGCCAAGAAAAGCTTGAGTTAAACTTCGGAAAATGGGCGATTTGGTGCTTTTGGGCGAATAGTGGCAGAATTAATATCTTTTGTTTGTATTGACATTTATTTTTGGGTGTGGTATTATAATAATATGTAAATCAAGTCGCTGACAAGCTGTGCAAGATCAGCCGATCGGCAGCAAGGAAAAGCTTATCTCATATGTGCGAAATAAGCCTCGGGAATGCACGTGAGATCGGCTTTTGTTTTCTGCTGTGAGGTAAAATGCAAGGGCGGTCGTGTACGAGTGACACACATACGCGCGTGTGCGCGATGTCCGGCCCGGCTTGAACGGCATGATTTCAAAGTTTGACCAGATTCTCTTCAAAGTATCTTGGCAGGAGGAATTTTTATGAAAAGAACGAGATTAACACGGTTAATTGCCGCGATACTCTCACTTCTGATGCTTGTTACCTGCTTCAGCTTTACAGCTGTCGCGGACGAAACCGAGCAGCCGGCAGAAAAGGTTATGTCGTATGACATTGAAGAAGTCAAAGCACTTCTCAATGCGCTTACGTATACCGAATATTCCGCCAGAAATGCAAGGATTCCCAAGGCAACAAGCACGGTTGTGGTTAACGCGGTCGATTACGATGCAGAATTGACCGACGCTGCCGTTGAGGTCGTAAATGACTATAACGGCGAAGACGGAGAAGCACTCTTTTTCCCGTCCGACGGCTCGGTAACCTGGAAGATCAATTTCGAAAAGACCGGTAAGTATGCGGTAAGTCTTTACTACACATCTACCGGAAATCAGAAGTCGACTTCCATTGAAAGAGCGTGCCTTGTAGACGGAGAATATCCCTTCAAGGGCCTCAGTTAC
>JAFQPF010000166.1 GCA_017411885.1 Clostridia bacterium | reverse complement strand
CGGATTTCGTTGAAATGTACGTCGGTGTCGGTGCTTCTCGTGTGCGTGATCTGTTTGACACGGCGCGCAAGCATCCCGCAAGCATTGTATTTATTGATGAAATTGACGCTGTAGGACGTCACCGCGGTGCAGGCCTCGGAGGCGGTCACGATGAGCGTGAGCAAACGCTTAACCAGCTTCTCGTTGAAATGGACGGCTTTGGTTCTCATTCGGGTATTATCGTTATAGCGGCGACAAACCGCCCCGACATACTCGACCCTGCACTCTTGCGTCCCGGACGCTTTGACAGACAGGTTACGGTCGATTACCCCGATATGAAGGGCAGACTCGCAATACTCAACGTGCACGCAAAGGGCAAGCCCTTTGAGGATGACGTTGACCTTGAAACGGTTGCTAAAACCACTACCGGATTTACCGGTGCCGATCTTGCAAACCTTCTTAACGAAGCGGCTTTACTTGCGGCAAGACGTCAGAAGCAGCTTATCGGTATGAACGATATTGAGGACGCTACGACAAAGGTGATCGTCGGTCCTCAGAAGACAAGCAAGGTAATAAATGAAAAGGATAAGCGTATCACCGCTATCCACGAGGCAGGTCACGCGATCGTGGGCAAGATCATTCAGCCCGATGAATCGGTCCATCAGATTTCGATCATCCCCAGCGGCCGCGCCGCAGGATATACACTCTCGCTTCCCAAGGATGAGCGCACGCATCTTTCCAAGCAGGATATGCAGAATCAGATCGTTATGCTTCTTGGCGGCCGTGTTGCCGAGGCTGTGGTTATCGGCGACATCTGCACAGGTGCTTCTAACGACATTCAGAGAGCAACAAATATCGCTCGCAGTATGGTTACCAAGTACGGTATGAGCGAGCTTCTCGGTCCTATCGTATACGGCTCGTCTCACGAAAACGACGAGGTATTCCTTGGCCGTGATTTCAACAACGACAAGAACTATTCTGACCGTACAGCTTCAAGCATTGACGATGAGATCAAGAGAATCGTTTCAAGCGCATACGACAAGGCGAAGGAAATTCTCGAAGCTAACCGCAAAAAGCTTGATTTCGTTGCCGAGTTCCTTATCAAGTATGAGGTTATGGACGAGGGCCAGTTTACTGCGGCTATGGAAGGCGAGCCTACCTTTGAAGAGCTTGACGCTATGAAATCCGAAAAGCGCAAGAAGAGCGAACTTGAAAACAAGCGCGCGAAGGAAGCGGCTGAGGCTGAAGAAAAGGCTAAGGCGGCAAAGAACAACGATGTTCAGAGCACAGGCGAAGACACAGACAGCCCGAAAGCTGACAATAACAAATGATAACAAAGCAGAAGAGAAAAATCTCTTCTGCTTTTGTCTTTTATTTGTAAAAATTCCTTGTAATTCATAAGCAGATATGGTATAATGTCTGTGTGATCATTTATATGGGAAAACAAAACGATCACGGAGGTAATAATGAAAAGAATCATTTGCAAGCAGCTTGCCAACGGCATTTTCAGAATAACCGATGCTGAATACGCAGGCAAGCTCACATTAACAGAAAGATACTCTATCCTCACACCTGTAAGTGAGGATTGCACCGATGACGCAAGCTATGACAGCGAAAGCCGTATTCTTAAGGCAGGTAACGTTGAATTAAAGCTTGCTTTCCGCCCTGATCACGACGATGAATTCTGGAAAAAGTCTTCCGAATATCTGCTTGACAAGTTCAAGGACAAGCACTTGAATCACGTTGTTGCCGAGGGAAACCCGAATACCGATATTGAGCTTCCTGACGACAACGCCGCTTCGCTTATTTCAAGCGACGTTCATTTCGGTATAACCGTTGAGGTTGGCGAAAAGGACCGCTTCTACGGTCTTGGCGAAGCTTCACGAGATAAGCTTGAGCTTCGCGGCCGCGCTTATCAGAACTGGACATATTATCAGTACAACGAGATCCCTACTCCCTTCTTTATGAGCTCAGAGGGATGGGGTATGCTTATAAATGCAAACGGACGCCATTTTTCCGACCTTTGCGAGCAATATAACGACAAGGTAGTTATCTGCGGTGAGCACGATCACCTTGATATATTTATCCTTTACGGAACTATGCCCGAAATGTTAAAAAGCTATATGAAGCTTACCGGAAAATCAATGCTCCTTCCCGGTTGGGCATACGGTCTTACATACATTGCTCCCATCCACGCAAATCAGTTTGAGGTTATGAGCGATGCTGAGCGCTTCAGAAATGAAAAGATACCGGTTGATATGTTCAGCCTTGAGCCCGGTTGGATGACCAAGTTCTACGATTATTCGACAGAGACCGAATGGAATCTCCAAAAATTCCATATGCCGCCGTGGTTCAAGCGCCGCGATTGCCCCGATACTTTTGTTTCGGCTCTCAAGCGTATGGGAATTCATCTTTCGCTTTGGTTCTGCGACAGGTATGACCTCACAGATGAAGCTGAGCGTCAATATCGCGGTGATGACGTCAACAAATTTGAGCCTTGGTATAAGCACCTCGGTGAGCAGACAGCTTTCGGTGTAGACGGCTTCAAGCTTGACCCTGCTGACCTTGTATGGAGATGCGAACCTGATCTTATTTACTCAAACGGAGTACCGCAGATGCAGATGCACAACCTAAATCAGGTGCTTCTCACTAAGCAGACCTACGAGGGCTTCAAGGCACAGACAGGGCTTCGCCCTATGCACCACTATTGCGGCGGTTATATGGGCTCACAGAAGTGGAGTGCCTCAACTACAGGTGACAACGGCGGTCAGCACGGTGCAATGATATGGCTTTTGACGCTTGCTATGTCGGGATTCTCCAACACAACTATAGATATGCATATATTCTCTCCCGAAAGCTTGCATTTCGGCTTCCTTGTACCGTGGGCACATCTTAACGCGTGGTCGGGTGTACGTCAGCCCTGGTGGGCAGGCAAGGAAAACTATGCGCTCTTTAAGTTCTACGCAAAGCTGCGTTACAGACTCTTCCCCTACATTTATTCTGCTGCTATTGAGGCTCACGAGGATGCGATGCCTATGGTACGTCCTCTTCCGCTTATGTTCCCCGACTTCAAGGAGGGCTTTGACAATATCTGTCAGTATTTGTTCGGTCCCTCTCTTATGGTTTGCGCCTATACAGATACGGTAAGCTTACCCGAGGGCAAGTGGGAGGACTATTGGACTCACGAAATTTATGAAGGTCCGATCACGATGAAGGTAAACGTACCCGCAGACCGCGGAGGCGCACTCTTTGTCAAGCGCGGTGCGATTATTCCCTGCGCCGCTACCGAGCTTGACTGCATCGCGGATTACGACAGGTCCACGATCGAGCTTGACATCTATCCTGAGGGCGAAAGCGAATATATTCTCCGCGAGGATGATATGCTTACGCCCGAATATGAGACAAAGGATTCTGCTCATACTCTTATCGCCTGCAAGGCGGACAATGATAAGACGATCATCACGATAGGCGCGCCCGACAACGATTACACGGGCAAACCTGAATGCAGGCACTTCAAGCTTAACGTATTTGGCAAAAGCGAAAACATAATCGTTAAGTGCGAATGTGAAAAAGATACTTTTGAAATAAGCTACGAAGCGAGAGCATAATATTGCAGAAAGGTAGATTAAAGCTATGAAATGCCCCGGTTGCGGAAGTACAGAAAGCAAGGTTATTGATTCCCGCGCTATGGACGAAAGAAACGCAATTCGCCGCAGACGCGAATGCCTTGACTGTCAGACAAGATTCACCACGTTTGAAACGATTGAAAGTATGCCTGTAATGGTCATCAAGAAAAACGAGATCCGTGAGCCATTTGACAGAACAAAAATATTAAACGGTATCAGACGCGCCTGCGAAAAGCGCCCTGTCAGCGTTGATCAGATGGAAAGGATCGTCAGCGATATTGAAAACGAGCTTCAGAGCTCTTTCAAGAATGAGATTCACGTAAGTCAGATCGGCAATATGGTAATGGACAGGCTCAAGGAGATCGACGCGGTATCATACGTTCGCTTTGCTTCGGTATATCGCGAATTCAAGGACGTTGAAACCTTTATGCACGAGATCGAGGACATACTCAAAAAGAACAAGTAAGCAAAACATCCCGAAACGCAAGCGTTTCGGGATGTTTTTTATTCTTCAAAATCAATACAGGCTCGCGTAGCGGTAAAGGGGCGCACTTTTGTATCTGCTACCCTTACGTGCTCAGGGTGTATAGCATAGCCTTTGAGCGCATCTGCGCTTTCAAATACCGAATACAGCATTACGTCAACGCTTGACGAATCAAGCTTTTCGGTTTGTACCTTTATTTCAACAAGTCCCGGGATGATACCAAGTAGTCCTTCAAGACCTTCCTTTATTCCCTTTTTGACTTCATCGTTATTGTGTTCATCCTTAAGCTTCCATAGAATAATATGCTTTACCATATTTTGTTCCTTTCAGATCATATGTACAAAATCAAGGCAAACGCAAGTGAAGTGAACTATTTGGGGTTCACTTCACTTGCGCGGTCTTTCTTTTTGCGTTTAGTTTTCGTTTGTCACGGGAATAGTCAGGTATCCGAACCAATTTGCAAGGTGCCTTGCAAGAATGACATTGTCGTTAGAATCTACGATACCATTCAAATCAAGATCGCATGATGAAACATCATATTCAGTGTCGCTGTAACCCGTCCACTTAGCAAAGTATCGTGAAAGTATTACTGAGTCTTCAGAGGTTACAAGCATATCTCCATCAGCATCTCCTAACACCCGGTTACAGTAGGTTTCGCCGTTTGAATACACCTTCTCACCGCCGAGGACGGGGTAATCATCTGTACCGATGGTCTGTCCCCAAAACTCGCCCAGCTTGTAGGCAACCTCGCCACTTGCAAGCTGCTGTGCAGTAACGATAGTTATGCCGTCGGTATTTTGATTTTCTGTTGTGATATACGGCACAGAATCAATAGTGTAGCAATTTGTCACACTTTCTTTGCCATTTAACGTGCCGAAAGCAGAGAGATGTGCCTTTTCGCCAAGGTCGGTGCCATCAGTGAACTTGCCAGCCCAAAGATTGTTTTCAAGGACTGCCTGTGTTTCTGCCGGACTGAAGGACAGGACACCGCCGATGTAAATGGTATCGTAATTATTGTGAGTACCACTCTTATAGGAGGTCTTTATTGTACCGTAAGAAGCGCAGTTACGAATTGTCACAGAGGACTTATCGTAAAGGCGTCCCACAAGACCGCCAACACCGCTGTCTGCACGGTTAGCACCAAGGTCGAGTGTGCCGTACCATGAGCAGTTTTCAATAATTGTTTCGTGGTTGGCATAACCCATAAAACCACCCACAAAGCTTGAGCCGTGAGTACCTTCGCCAAGGGTTACGTTTACGTAAGAGGT
>JAFQPF010000165.1 GCA_017411885.1 Clostridia bacterium | reverse complement strand
ATCCCTGTACATCGCCACGGCATCGGGAATAAGAGATACGAATTTTTCAAAGGCAATATCCGCGCCGTGTGCCTTTCTGTAAACTATACGCAGATCGGAAAGCTCTCGCTCACTCTCCTCGGCTACAAGCAGACTGTAGCGCGAATAACCGCCATACCCTTCAGCCTGATCGTAAAGCATACGGGCAAGAGTAACAAGATCCGCCACTCTGAGTGATGAGGTATATGCCATATAATGCTCTGCGCTCTTTGCGCCTCCGTCCGGCGCGTTTATATCAAGCGAAGCCCTGAGCGAGTCTATATACATACCGACAAGCTCAGCATCACCGGGATCGAGCTTCAGATCACGGTTAGCAAGCTCGCACAAAGCATCAAGCATTGCAAGCCTGTGTGTAACAGACGCCGAGATACTTTTACTGATCTCACTCAGATTTTGGGCTATTATTTCAAATGCGCCCGATTCCCCCGTTTTCATCAGAGCTCTTCAAGCACGCTGTAGCTTTGCGCAAGGAAGCCCTTTAACTCCTCGGCTGTAAGCTGTCTTTGAGAAAGAAGCGCAAGAGTATAGGTCTGCTTTGCGATCTTTTCAGCGCGAGCTTCATCTGTCGGCAGGATTTCGAGAATATGCTTTATAAGATTGCTTGATTTGTTTATCACGAGCGTCACCTTGCTTGAAGGCATCTGCGCGCCAAAATCGGGCATACTCATGCGATACATACGCATCATATCCTCCATTCGGCGTTCCTCCTCGGATATGTTGAGCACCGCGGGAGTGGATCCATCCTTAAGAAGCTCGTACTTTACCTCAAGCTCAGCGTTTCCGCTAACCTTTTGCATAAGCTTTGTAAGAGCCGGCTCGTCGCCCGCCTCACCGTCTGCCTTAAGAACTCCTGCAAGGTCGGCGTCAACTCTCACGAATTTTATCTTCTTTTCGTTTTCAAGCAGAGTTATAAACTGTGTTTCGATAACAGTATCAAGCACGACAACGTCAATATTTTCGTTTTCAAACATAGAAACGTACTGTGCCTGAGACACCTTATCGGTGGTATAATAAACCGTGTTTTCGTGCTTTTCCTTTGCCGCTTCAAGATAATCATCAAGCGTTACAAAGCTGCCGTCGGTCTTTTCCCAGATCACCGCGGGAAGCACTCGTTCAAAGAATTTTCGGTCACGAAGCGCGCCGTATTCAACAAAGGTCTTAAGATCGCGCCAGAGCTTTTCAAACTCCTCTCTCTGGGTGTTGAACATTGAATTGATCTTGTCCGCGACCTTTTTCACGATATGAGAGGAGATTTTCGAAACGTATCCGCTGTTCTGCAGATAGCTTCTTGACACGTTGAGCGGAAGCTCGGGGCAATCAAGCACGCCCTTTAACATAAGTAAGAATTCGGGTATTACCTCTTTTATGTTATCGGCAACGTAAACCTGATTGTAATAAAGCTTTACCTGCCCCTCAAGGCTGTCGTATTCGTGAGCAAGCTTCGGGAAATAAAGTATTCCCTTGAAATTTAATGGGTAATCCACGTTGAGATGGATATAGAAAAGCGGTTCTCTGTAATCGTGGAATACCTTGCGGTAGAATTCGATATATTCTTCCTTGGTGCAGTCGGACGGATTCTTGAGCCAGAGAGGACTTACGTCATTGACAGGCTCGGGAGTCTTTTCTTCCTCGCCCTCCTTCTTTTCCGCATCCGCGTCGGTAAAGTAGATCTCCACCGGCATAAACGAGCAATACTTTTCAAGTACCTCGGAAAGCTTATACGCGCTCAAATATTCTTCTCCCTCTGAGTTTATGTGAAGGATGATCTCGGTTCCGCGCTCTTCCCTTTCGTCGGTGGTGCTCATTTCATACTCACCGGCATCGTTACAGCTCCATTTTACCGCAGGCGCGTCCGTATACGATTTTGTTATAAGCTCCACCCTGTCGCTTACCATAAACGCCGAATAAAAGCCGAGTCCGAAGTGGCCGATTATGCCGCTCTGATTATTTTCGCTTTCGCCCTCGTACTTCTGAATAAAGTCAAGCGCACCCGAAAGTGCCATCTGACAGATATATTTTTCAACCTCGGATTCGGACATACCGATACCGTTATCCTTGACCGTAATGGTCTTATCATTTTTGCTGACGATAACGTCAATACGGTATTTTTCATCCTCAAGTCCCTTTACCTGCCCGAGAGATGAAAGCCTTTTCATTTTCGTTGCCGCGTCGCAGGCATTTGATACAAGCTCGCGCACGAATATCTCCTTTTCGGAGTAAAGCCATTTCTTTATAACCGGGAATATATGCGCGGTTTCTACGCTGATTCCGCCCTTTACCGTGTTTTCTGACATTTCATACGTTCCTTTCGTAGTAAAAAGCATCGGCGAGCGCCTCAAGTATAAAGACGTACCGATATACGAATAATATTATACCATACTTTTACAAAATTTCAAGGGCAGAAAACAATATTTAATAATTTATTATAATTTTGCCCGACGCGCAGGCAGGCTATACCTCATATGTAAATTTTTCGTAAATATCGAGCCATAGATTCCCATATATTATTTAAGTTATGCTAAAATGATTATGTATGCCGACACGAGCATAAGTATTTCCGAAAGGTATCAAGAATATGAAAAGAATCCTCTGCGCCATTATCGCTGTTTTGCTTTTGCTGACTTCCCTTCCGGTCTCTGCGACAGAAGCCAAATCAGCCGACTATGTTGAAGTCCCAGCGACCTTGCTTTTTTCTTATATGGTGAAGTATTCTTTTAAAAGCACACTTGAGCTTACAGAAGCCGAATCATTTGCCGACAGCATTCCTTATATACACTCAACCCTTGAGCCGGGAACATATAACAACAATCAGGGCGTGCTGGAGGTAAAAGCTGCAGACGTTGGCATCAATATGCTCGAATACCCCTTTGTCAAGCTCGAATACCGCACCGATTCGCCATACAAGACCAACGATATAACCATATATTCATCAAAGGGTGAAAACTGGACAACTCCAAAGCATTCTCACACGGCAGACGGTGAGTTTCACGATATTGTCTTTGACATCCGCGAGCTTAACGACGTCGAAACAAAAATCCCGACCTACGAAGACGGAGTGAACATAAGACTACGCCTCAAGCCCCTTGGTGCCGGCACGAGAACACTTGAAGCTTATCACTATTACGACATCAAATACATAGCATTTTTCAAAACCGAGGCCGATGCTCTTGCGCACACGTACAATTATAATATGCTTGGCGACGATTATGCAGGTGCATTTAAGACTCCTATAGAATACCTCCCCCTGACAAACGACGCAGAGGATGAAATACTTTCGGGCGCGGAATCACTCAAAAAGAAGATAATCAATTCGGAAAGCATATCACCCGACAGCATATCCGGCACTGTATACTACGTTTCAAACAACGGAAACGATAATAATTCAGGCACAAGCCCCGAGAATGCTCTCGCAACGATTTCCGCGGTAAACGCCCTTGCATTAAATCCGGGCGACGGCGTGTTCTTTGAGAGGGGAAGCCTGTTCAGAGGCCCTACATTAAGTATGAAGGCAGGCGTTACATATTCTTCTTACGGAAAAGGAGACAAGCCTAAAATATGGCGCTCGATTGACGGTGTCGGAAAGGACAAATGGCATCAGACTCCGTATAAAAACGTATGGCAGTTCGAAACCGCTTTTTCCCGGAGCGAGGACATCGGAAACATTATATTCAACGGCGGAAAAGCTTGGGGCATAAAGATCATCAAGGAGGATGATAATACAAGACAGAACCAGGATCTTGTTTACAACGGCTATGAAAGCTTTGTATCTTCCGGCAATATGCCATTTATAGATGAAAGGGATCTCTCAAACGAGCTTGAATTCTGGCACAGCACGAACGACGGAAACGTTTATCTTTACTACAGTCATGGCAACCCCGGTGAGCTTTTTGATTCGATAGAGCTGTCAAGAAAGGGGCATTGCGCCGGCGGAAGCTCCGACAACGTTACGGTAGACAATATTGCTTTCGGCTACACAGGCTCACACGGCATCGGAACAAGTAATGCGAAGAACTTCAAGGTGCAATACTGTACGTTTGAATTCGTAGGCGGTTCTCTCCAATATACAGACGGACGCGGTACACGCTACGGAAACGCAGTTGAAAACTGGGCGTCCTGCGACGGCTTTGTTATAGACCATTGTTACGCTACCCAGACCTATGACTGCTGCTATACAACGCAGTGGCAGGGCTCGGGTTCAACAAGCGATATCATAATGCAGAACGTTGTATTTTCAAACACTGTCAGCGAATACAGCAACAGCGGTCCCGAGGTATGGCTT
>JAFQPF010000002.1 GCA_017411885.1 Clostridia bacterium | reverse complement strand
TAAAGGATCACGATGCAAAGCTTTACGCTTCTCTCGGCGGGAGATCTGTTTGCGCGATAGCTCCCGGTGTTATAGGCCAGACCGGCATCGAATCGCTTGAGCTTATCCGCGGCGCCGCAATAAAGGTGAGGCCGCAGGCGGTCATAGTAATAGACGCTCTCGCCGCGGTCGAGTTGTCGCATCTTGCGACTACGGTACAGATCACCGACACGGGTATCGCCCCGGGCTCAGGTATCGGAAACAGACGTATGCGGATAGATAAGGAAAGCCTCGGATGCCCTGTAATCGCCATAGGAGTACCGACCGTGGTTGAATCCTCAACTCTTGTTTACGCCGCGCTTGAGGAGGCAGGAATTACCGATATTGATGAAAGCTTAAGGACTGTCCTTGAAAACGGACGCGGATTTTTCGTCACGCCGAAGGAAAGCGACGTAGTCACTACAGAGGTATCCCGCTTACTTTCCGAAGCGATCAATCTCGCCCTTTCGTGAATAATGTTGTCTTTTTTACAATATAATTTATACAGAAAAAGCCCGTCTGTGGGCTATTACATAAGAAAAGGACAAACTATGATAATAAAAAAGCCGAAAGATAATTACAAAGCAAGAATATGGCGCACTATTGGCACATTGACACTCACGGCATCATTTACTTACGCCTGTCTTACCAACGCCGCCTTTGTAAAGCAGGCATCAAGTCTGCTTATACAAAACACCTTTTACATACCAAGAAAGCAAAGCATCTCCTTTACGGGAAACGATATGCTGAGATCCGCCTGCTTTGGCGGCGAATACTATGAGCCGGACGAAAAAACGTTAGTATTAAACAAGGATACGTACATTCCAAAAGCAAGCGGAGAAAGCAATTCTGTCCTGCCGGAGGACGCGCTCATTATACCTCAAAGCGGTAGGCTTTTACCTATAATTTCAAGCGATCTGTCGACAGAGGATATTTTAACGCTCAACAACACAACGAAAAAGCGGCCAAACACCGAGCTTTTGCTTTATTCAGACTACGATTTCGGCTACGATCCGACAGATAATGAGCCGATCGCGCTTGTGCTTCACACCCATGCCACCGAATGCTATTCCCGTGAAAACAGCAGCTTTTACGACCCCGACAGCTCTACCCATACAAGTGACAAAAGCGTTAATATGATAGAGATTGGACGTGTTTTTACAGAAACTCTAAACCAAAATGGCATTCATACGCTTCACTGCACGGTTATGCATGATGAAAGCTCATACTCGGACTCGTATGCACTTGCGGCAAGCTCGATCAAGGAGTATCTTGAGAAATACCCGAGCATCCGCTACGTATTCGATCTGCACCGTGATGCGGTCAGCTATGAAAGCGGCGCAAAAGCGCGTGCAGTATGCGAAATTGACGGCAAAAAAGCCGCACAGATAATGCTACTGTGCGGCACAGATGCCGGTGGTGCCGATTTCGGCCACTGGGAAAAGAATTTAAGTCTTGCTCTCAAGCTTGCAGATAAGCTTTCGGGAGAATATCCCTCTCTTATGCGCCATGTCGCATTAAGAGGTGCTTCCTATAACGGACAGTACACAAGCGGTTCCCTGCTTATCGAAATCGGGACCGATGGAAACACCTTATCTCAGGCAAGCTACTCGGCAGAGCTTTTAGGCAAAGCTCTTGCCGAGCTTATAAAGAGCTGACTATAACACTTCAAGTCTTATAAAGTCACACGCTCCTTGCCCTGTATTTACAAATATCTCAAAATCAAAGCTATGCTGTCAACTTGTAAATACTAATAAATTATACATCTATTGTTTATTTTTGTCAATACTTTTGATGATTTTTATTTTGACCGATATGTGTTATACTATATTAAAGAATGATAAATTACGGAGCAAAAAATGGATACTCAAAACGTAGCGATCGGCAAGCGCATTCGTGCACTGCGCGAAAAGTACAACCTGTCCCGAGAGGCTCTCGCCGCAAAATCCGAAATATCCGTGCAGTTTTTGTATGACATCGAAACAGGCAAAAAAGGAATGACAGTCACTACCCTTTCAAAGTTAGCCACAGCGCTCAAGGTAAGCACGGACGAGATCGTCTTTGGAAAAAACGATTCTTCGATCATCGTAAGCCAAGAAGATATCAAGGCGCTTGACAAGGACAAGCTTGAAAGGCTTTCGGATATCGTCAATATGATCATAGACATAACAAAATAAAAAAATATCACGGCAATATGCCGTGATATTTTTTATCCGAATATTTTCTCACTTATCTCTGCAAGCGAATCGAAGATATAGTCGGGACGCTTGTCCTCATCTGCCTTTTCAACGTCCTCAAGCGTGGTTTCACCCGTAAGCACGAGGATCGAGCAGACACCGTGAAGCTTACCCATCGCAATATCGGTGTACAGTCTGTCGCCGAATACGCACATTTCCTCTCTTTCAAGCCCCGTATACTCGCATATCATTTCGATCGTCTGAACGTAAGGCTTGCCGAAATATGTCGGCTCCACACCGGTTGAAGCTGTCACAAATGCGGCTATCGCTCCGCTGTCCGGAATAAAGCCATCCTCTGTGGGACAGTTGAAATCGGGGTGAGTCGAAAGATATTCCGCACCGTTTCTTACCATACGGCAGGCATTGTCAAGCTTTGCGTAGGTAAGCGAGGTATCAAAGCTTGTGATAACTATATCGGCTTTTGCACCCACACTTGCTTCTTCGTGTGTGATAAGCTTTATGCCTTCGCTTATAAACTGCGCTTCAAGCTCGCTTGTTCCGACAAGATATACACTCTTTCCCGCTCTGTGGGATTTTAAGAACTTGATCGTAACGTCACCCGAGGTCATAATTTCCTCGCGGCTCGGCTCAAAGCCCATACGCTCAAGCTTTTTTATATAGAAATCCGGGTTGTGCGACGCGTTGTTTGTAAAAAACATTACTCTGCGTCGGTCAGCGCGAAGCTTTTTGATAAAATCTATCGCAAAATCAAAAACTTTGTTTCCAAGATATATCGTACCGTCCATATCGAATATGAACAACTTTTTATTTTCAAGCATAATTCACCTATTTTACTTCCTTAAGCGCCGCGCCTATAACCGTTCCGAACTGTGAAAGCTCGGGAATTATAAAGTTTACTCCAAACATACTGTTTAAGTTTTCAAAAGTAGGTCTTGCCTTTGAAAGATTAGTGAGGTTTCCTGTCAGTACGATGTCCTTAAGACCGTGAGAGCGCGCGGCAAAGATCGACACCATACCGATCGTTTCATAAACAAGATTCATTATTCCAAGCGCTATATCGCTCTTTTGTGCTATATCACTTACGTTTCCGAAGTTTGCCGCTGTCATTTTTTCGGGCATTCCGGGAACGATATTTTTCTTGGTTATATCCTTGATACGCCAGTCTATATTGTCAAGATTACCGTCTGCGGCAAGCTCGTCTATATGCGAGATATCATCCATTCCGAGTAACAGATGCGAAAGTCCTACAAGCGTACCGCCGCCGACTCCCGTACCGCCGAGATATGTGATCTCTCCCTCACGCTTTGCGTGAACTATAGCCGTATCTGTGCCAAGGCTTACTACGATCGCCTCATCAAGTCCCGAAAGATAAAGTCCTCCGCGGCCGATGCAGTTGAATTCGGATGCGGATACACAGTCAAGTCCGTAGATATTGCTTTTTATCTTGCTTGATCCTACGCCTGTAGTGATTATTCTTTCTATATCGCTTAAAGCAAGCGAATTTGTATCGGTAAACTTACCGAATGCCCCGTAAAGCGAGGTTACGGGATCGTGAGCGCGAACAAACATCGGCTCGATCAGCTTCTTTTCTCCGTTTTCATTCTTGAAGCCGACTATTTTCGTAGTGCTTCCGCCTACGTCTATTCCTATTACAACACCCATGCTTACTTTTTCCTTCCATTAAGCAAAAACAACAGGGGACCGCCATATCCGGCAGTCCCCCTGTTTTATTTGAGTTTTTCTTGCAAACGCAAACTGCCTTATTCAGCCTTTGCCTCAGCCTTTGCTTCAGCCTTTTC
>JAFQPF010000164.1 GCA_017411885.1 Clostridia bacterium | reverse complement strand
CCTTGACAGGGAAGGCATCATTTTTGCCGATGTATTCTTCCCACGGCAGGGACTTTGTGTTGTCAAAAAGCTCGGTAAACGAGCTTGCGGGGAATTTTCCTACAAGAATGAATACTCTTTCGGCAAATCTTAGGTTGATATTCGCTCTCGCAATCGCCTTATCATCGCCCTCAAAGCTTATTCGTCCGTCCATAGTATCAAGGCGCTTGTAACCAAGCGCCTCTATTTCTGCTCCGAGCAGCTTTTCAAGACCGAAAAGGCAGGTAGCAACGTAAATTCTTTTCATATTTAATCCTTGTTTTTCTTATCTGACAGATGCTCAACCGTGCCGTCGGGACGCTTGATTACCGTGTTATCAAGTATACCTGTCATAGAGGCTCTGAATGCGCGGATATATTCTTCTCTGAGAGTCTTTTGCTCATCAAGCTCCTCGGGCGTGAGCGCACGCTCGCGTGATATGCGAGCAAGCTCATTTATTCTGTCAAGTCGTGATTGTTCCATATTTCTCCTCGTTTGCAATGAATTTGAGTGTGATCAGCTCTTGCGTTGGATATGAATTTTAATTAACGATGTTATAAGTATAAACAAAGAAAAGAAAATGAGAATGCTGAAGCAGGCAACAACTGAGCTTTTAGGTGCCTTTGTTATATTTCCGTTGCTGTCATGTGTGAAGAAGGCAAGTGCCTCGTATTTATTCTCAGGCTTGTGTTCAGGCGTTGTATCTTTGCTTTTGGCGCGCATTGAAAGCGCAGACGGTGCCGTAGACGTTGCCGATACTGATGGGATATACGGCGTTATTCCGTTGAGTACATCCTTGCTTTTGAGATCGCACTCTACCGTGGTCTTATAAAGCCCGAAGCGTGTACAATCGTCAGTACCGGAAGTAGTTACCGCAAAATCCCACTTGTGCTGGGATTTATGGCAACCGTAAGCCTTTTGGGCGACAGAAAAGGGTGTCGCGCCGTTAAGCGAGTCAAGCTTTTTTTTGACATCGAGCACTATCTGATTTTCCTTGTATAAGTGAATATAAGTCTTTTGCGGCTCGTGAGTGCCGAATCTTTCTGCCGATTCGGGGAAGTAGGTCGCATCGTTTGATACCTCGACCGCCTTGCGGGTAAGCAATGAAACGAGTCTGTGCGCGCCGTGACCGTATTCGCCGTTAACGTCGTGAGTGATCACTACCTTGGGGCGTGTACGGCGGATCGCCGAAACTAAAAAATCCGAAACTGCATCTACGTCAAACTGCTCCTGTGCTTTTGCAAGCGACATTGAATAATAGTCTTCAAACTCGCCGAAGATCGGGTATGCCGTAATGCCGAGAGTCCATTGACCGTCAAGTAATTCGTTTAGCCTGTGAAGCTCGTTTGAATGGTTGCAAACGAAAACAGTCTGCACCATTCTGCCGTATGATGCCTGCTCTGCGGCAAGCGCACCGAAAAAGAGCGTGTCGTCGTCCGAATGTGTTGAGGTGATGAGGATGTCGCATTTTGAAAGCGTGTTTTCCCATCTTTGTATGTTTCCCTGAAGAGTACCGTCGCTGTATACCTCGATCTCGGTTATCTGCATAGGCTCATCCGAATACAGCTTTGTTATGTTGCTGACAGGAATCTTTACCGTGTCGTGCAAAAATCCGTTTGAGTGCTTGATAACACTGTTGTCTTCTGCCTGTACGCAGTAGCTTGAGGGGGCGTTTCCGTGGAATTTCACATACACCCACGCGGTGTTATCGGCTTTTATCACAAGGCTGCTTCCGGGTTCGAGTGTCACAAAGCTTGTGTATTTGTTATCCGCAAGCGGTGCAAGCGAACCGGTATACTTTGTTTCAGCTTCTACAGAAAACACAGCATCAAGCTTTTTCGCTTCAACGGCGGATGCTGAAATTATAAGTGAAAAAGCCGCAAGGACTGTGAAAATCAGGATAAAGGTCTTTTTCATTTGTCCTTAATTATCCTTTCCATAGATGTGATATACCATACTCCGCCTTCCTTCACAAAGAAGAGCTCGTAATCAAAGTCGAAATGAAGTGTTTCGTTCCACTTGTGGATGGTGTATACAGCACTTACGCTCAAGGAAGCGCGGGTGTCGGTATAATATACGAAATCGCTTATATCAAGCTTTGTGAATTCATCGCTTGAACGGCCGTGGTTCCAGGTGTTGTTGAAGTTCTGGATATTTTTGTAAAGCGGTGCTTTCGGGTGTATATAGGGAAGTACTGTTCCCACCTTTATCGAATGAAGCGTGGTGTAGTAAATATAAGCCTTTGTTGCCTCTGTTGCTCTCTTTTCAAGCTCAAGCCTCATATCCTGGGGCATTTCAAGTCTTATAGTGTAGTCAACCTCAAGCCCGTCTTCGCTTTCGGCCTTGTCTATAATAAGCTCGGCAGCTCCGTCAAGCTCAGCCTTTAGGTCGGTGATATATTCAAAATAATCGATCTCATAGGAAGCTGCGCTGTATACGTATCCGTCAAATTTCTTATAGGAATCGTCCTCAACGCTTCCTGTCTTAACTGCCTTGGTTTGTGAAAGCGGGCTTCCGTTAATATAAGCCCTGCAGGCATCGGGGAGGGTGATGGTGTATTTCATCAATGGGTGCCATACGATCGAGTCGATCTTGTATACGTCAAAGCCGCGCGGACTCTTTTCTTCGCTCTTTATAAGCGTGAGAGAAGCAAGCTTGCGGTTTTTGCTTATATAATCGTAAACCTGTCTGTCATCAGATACAGACGAGCGGTAGCAGAAAAGCGTTTCTTTGTCTACAAAGCGGTCGATGTAAGCCTTGAACGCTTCGGGCTTTGGCATATCGTAGCCGTCGCTTATTTCCATAAGCGAGTCTGCGTCAAGGGCTTCAAAATACGAAAGCACCTTGTTTGTCAGAGTTGTCGGCTGATACTCCTCGTATTCGGCAAGATATGAGCTCAGCGCTCCCATAAGGAAATAGGTTGTAATTACAAATATTACAAGCGCGTATATTACAAAAGCCCAGAAGGATAAAAATATATTTTTCTTCTTCATTGGTGTCCATCCTCAAGCATTTTCAGTTAAATAATATTATATACCCCAAACTCATCTTTGTCAAGTGAAAGCAAACAAAAGCCGGGTGTGGTCGCGCTTGATCTTTTTTGTAAATTATCCTTGACAAATCGCGCAATAAGTGGTATCATATGTGTACCCGGAGCTTATCCGGGGCAACAACCGCATAAAAACGGGGGTGCTGACGGCAGTTGGCTGAGATGAAAGTGATGCTCTTTCGGACCCTTAACCTGATACGGATAATGCCGGCGTAGGGAGATTTTTTTGATGACTGCAGCTTCAGAATATATCAAACCGCACGGAGTTTTCGTGCGGTTGATTTTTTATTCTGAAGGAGGTTTCTTTTATGAAAAACAAAACCAAAACAAATCTTCTTGCCATGGTCGAGGGCGCGCTTATGGTCGCGCTGACCGTTGTGCTTGATCTGCTTCCGCTGCCGTCATGGCCGCAGGGAGGCTCTATTACCGTTGCCATGATCCCGATCATCTATTATTCCTATCGCAGGGGAGCGAAATGGGGACTTTCGGCAGGTATTATTCATGCCGCCGTACAGATGCTTCTCGGCTGGTACGCTCCTCCCGCAGGAACTGTCACAGCGACTCTTTTGTGTGTATTTCTCGACTACGTTCTTGCGTTCGCACTTCTCGGAGGCGCTGATATAATCGCAAAGCCGTTTGGCGAAAGATTCCGCCTGGCAGGCTATGCAGTCGGTGCGCTTACAGTTACGCTTGTCAGATTTTTGTGCAGCTTTCTTTCGGGCGTTCTTCTCTGGGGCTCTTACGCACCGGAGGGTATGAACGTGTGGGTATATTCGCTTACCTATAATGCAAGCTATATGATACCGAATGCTGTTCTGACTACGGTTATCATAGTTGTTATGTGTATAGCCGTAGACCCCGTGACGCTTAAGCCTATGAAGCGGAAATAAAATTATATCGGGCAGACCTTGACGGGGTCTGCCCGATGTGCTATACTGTAGCTTAGTAAGAAAAGTGAGGGGAATATGGGTAAGTATACAAACGCCGTTATAATAGCGGCGGCACCGATTGAAAAAAGCGAATACAAAAAGCGCGAATCTGATCTTGTGATCGCCGCCGACAAGGGCTACCTATGGGCAAATCAAAAGGGAATAGAGTGCGATTACGTCATCGGCGACTTTGATTCTCTCGGTAGCGTGCCAAGCCATCGCTCGCTTGAGCGTCTGCCGGTGGAAAAGGACGATACCGATACCGCGTACGCTGTAAAAAAAGCACTTTCGCTCGGCGCAAAAAGGATATTCATCCTCGGCGGACTCGGTGGCAGGCTTGACCATACTTTGGCGAACATTCAGATGCTTTCCTATATCGCAAGGAAAGGCGCGATGGGATTTTTGCTTAACGGTGACGAGGTGCTTTTTGTCATCAAGGATCAGACGGCATTGCTTCATGGCAAAATAAGGACTCCCGTATCTGTTTTCTCGCTTTCGGAAAGTGCTCTCGGAGTAAATGAAAAAGGTCTTAAATATACGCTGGACGGAGCAAGCCTTGAAAATGCCTTTCCGCTTGGAGTCAGCAACGAAACAAAAGACGAGTGCGCTGAGATCTCAGTCACAGAGGGTGAGCTTCTTGTATATATCGGCACCGACAGCACGCGCTTTATTGAAAATAACACGGAGAAAGAAAGCTCTGTTAACCAAAAATTTAACCTTTATTTTTGATGGGTTTATACGCTTGTTGTAAAATTTTAACATAGTAACCAAAAGGAAAAACAAGACAATGAAAAAAAGCTTTTCTCCCGCGTATTTTATAATAGTATTTCTTGAATCGATGCTCATAGGAGTAGGCGGTATACTGCCCGGGATCAGCGGCGGTGTGCTTTGTGTGATATTCGGCTTTTATAAGCCGCTTGTCAATACTCTTGCCGATCCGATACACAGGCTTGTGCCTAATCTTAAGCTTATAGTACCGCTTGCACTTGGCTCTGCCGCAGGCTTTTTGTGCCTTGCAAAGCTTGTTGCAGGCTTTATGGAATCCAACAGTACCCTTGCAACCTGCGTGTTCGCCGGACTTATCATAGGAACGCTTCCCGATATGTGGAAGGATGCGGGTAAAACGCCGAGAACAAAGGCATCTTGGACAGCCCTTATAACCGTAACGCTTGTTTTTACAGTAGTTCTTATGTACTTAAAGCTTGGTAAAAGCATTAGTATCGAGCCTAATATAATCTCGTACTTTATATGCGGAGTTGTGTGGGGAATAAGTATTGTAGTGCCCGGACTCAGCTCATCGTCCACGCTTATCTTTTTAGGACTTTATCAGCCGATGGTGGACGGAGTTTCGGATTTAAGGCTTGACGTGCTTTTGCCGATACTTATTGGTATCGTGCTTACGATAATACTTCTTTCGCGCGGTGTAAGCAGACTTTACGAGCGTCATCATTCGGTAGCAAGCCATATAATAATCGGAATCGTTATAGCAACGACTATACCTATAATTCCGTACAGCTTTGAATCGGTAACACAGGGGATTTTAGCGCTGATATGTCTGCTTGCCGGCGTAGCGATAGCGGCGGTGGTAAGCGTTGTTTGCCCGGTCCTTGCCAAAAAAGCACAGATGGAATAAACATAAGCAGGAGCAAAAGCTCCTGCTTTTCTATTGCTTTTCAAGCACGCATATAACGCATCCGATAAATGCCTCGTTGGTGAATCTGAGCCGTGAAAGTCGGGAAAGATACGGGCGCAGAGGAGCTTCGCGGTAATATATCGGAATAAGAGAGGATCTTTCACATATATCCTTAAACCGCCTTGCGCTCATCTTGTTTATATATGAAAAATATTCCTTGCCGTTTTCGTCCTTTGATATACGAAAGCTTATTCTTTTTTCTGCGTCATCAAGCTCTGACACCGATTTTTTATAAGCGGAAATAAGCGCCTGCTCGTTAAAAAACAGATGCACCCAGGGAATCGCTATCGTATCTGTAAGATGCGCGCCGTACGGGTGATTGTAGGGCGGAAAATTTATATAAAGCCTGCCGCGCGGCTTCAGCACGCGGAACACCTCGTCAAGCACCTTTGCGGGAAGAGCCACGTGCTCCATAGCATCGTTCATAATGACCGAGTCAAAAGAGTTTTCCTCAAACGGCATATCGGCGGCATCGCATACCTTAAATGAAAATTTATCCTCCACGCCGTGGAGCGCGGCAAATTCTTCTGCCTGCTTCTTATAATCAGTGACAATATCTATTGCCGTAACGCTTTTTGCGCCGCGGCTCAGATAGTATACAGACTTTCCGCAAGCGCCTGCACCTATGTCAAGCACGTGCTTGTTTTCAAGTATCTCCCTTTCGTCAAAAGCTTTAGCAAAATGCCCGAGTGCCTTCGGTGCGCGCTCGTATTCCCATTGACTGTAGCTTTTAGTGCCCTTGTTTTGCGTGTTGAACGGATGCACGACCGGCTTGAATAAACGGTTTAATCTTAAAAGAGTGCTTGCAGACATAAATAAACCCTTTCATAATCCTTTTATGAAAGGGTTTACCGTTCTTTGTGATTCTATTCAGTCTAAATGATGCTTCGGGGAGTTTCCCGTATGCTTTTTTATAAAAGAGCTGAAATAATAAGTATCCGAAAAGCCGCACATCTCGCTGACCTCGCTGACAGTATATTCTCCGCTTCCCAAAAGAGTAAGTGCGCGTTCTGTTTTTGCTCTGTCTATATAGCTTTTCGGTGAGCAGGCAAAGGCGGAAGAAAACAGCTTGCGCAAATACACCGGGCTGATGTTCAGATGATCTGATACCGAAAGAGCTGTGAAGCCCGGCTCGCACATATGCTCGTTTATATAGCTCAAGGCACTTGTTATATATTTGTTTGTCAAGGACGAACCCATATGCGCGTACTCGGCTTCAAGCGTGTATACAAGCTTGTAAAAGAGGTATTTTACCTTATGCTTGTAGCCCGGCTGCTTTTGAATAAACGCTGTGTGAATATCGCAAAAAAGCGTTTTTACCTTTTCCTTATCATAGACGTAGAATAGCTTGATCTCATCGGCTATCCTGTCTTCGCACATAAAGTGTATTACAAAAAGCTCCTCTTGTTCGTTTTCAAGCCTGTAGGAGGCACTTGGCGGTACAAGTATGATGCTGTCGCTTTTTGCTTCGAAGACCTTTTTCGTATCGCGTATGTTTTCGCGGAAGATACTGTTGCCGACTACTCTGTACGAAAGAGCATAATGTACGCGAGTGCCCGAGTTTCCCGCGCCCGCGGCTCTGTTTAAGTGTAACGACGAGATCTTTTCGGCGCTGAAGTTGTCATTTTCAAAAAACATACCTATCCCTTTATCCGAAAGAATTTGTTTTTCAGCTTATATTTCAATTTTAACACATAAAGCACGTCAAAGTCAACATAGTTTCCAAAATCACAAAAATATTATCGGATATCCCATTTTACACAGGCTTTGATTGTGGTAAGATTAAGCTATAAAACGGAGGTGGTCAAATGAAAATAATAAAACCCGATCTTGGAGAAAAGGGTTATCTTTTTGCCGCACAAACCTTTGCGGATATGTATGAAAGGGTTACGGGCGTACGCCTTGAGCTTGCCGATTCAGGCGATTATAACGATGACATAGTTATAATTGGAAACGATGCTGTGAACTCGTATCTCGCAGAGCGTATGCTTGAGGATGAGATAGATCTTCTTGGGATACGCTACGGCACCGACGATTATCTTTTGCGTATCACAGAGCTTGATAACAGACGTGTGATATTGCTTGCGGGCGGACGTGTGCGTTCAACGCTATATGCGATATACGATTTTTTTGAAACCTTTGCCGACTGTCACTATTTCTGGGACGGTGACGTTATAAATAAACTTGACTTTATAGTGCTTCCCGACGAATACAACAGAGTAAGCGCACCTCACTTTTCCTATCGCGGACTCAGATATTTCGCCCATCGCGGACTTAAGCGGTATCAGGCGGAGCATTGGGGGTATGAGGACTGGAAGAGAGAGATCGACTGGATGGTAAAAAAGCGTCTGAACTTTTTTATGCTCAGGATCGGAGTTGACGATATTTTTCAGCGCGCTTTTCCGGATGACGTTGCTTATCCGACTGCAGACGAAAAACAATTACGTACCGGATATAACGACAGGCGCGGCTTCTGGCCGCTTGAATACCGCGGAATACTCAGAAAGCGTATAATGGATTACGCGATGCTTAACGACATAATGCATCCCGAGGATTGCGGTACGATGACGCATTGGTATTCGCCGACTCCCGTGGATTTTCTTGAAAACTGCAAGCCAACCTTCTTCGAAGAAACGACAAGCTATTATTCGGGGCACGATAACTGCCGTGTATGGGATATACGCGATAAGAGAAATCTTGACAATTACCTAAAGCTTACCGAAACCTACGTAAACGAATATCATAAAGGCGCAGAGCTTTTCCATACGATAGGACTTGGTGAAAGACATCTTTACGATGACAGGGCGAAAAACCACCGTATGAAGCTTCTGACCTACAGAAAGATAGCGCAGTCCCTGCGTGAGCGTTATCCGAATTCAAAGCTTTTTGTGGCAAGCTGGGATTTCATAGGCGGCAGATGGACAAGCGAGCAGGTAAGAGCACTTGTTGCCGAGCTTGATCCGGAACGTACGGTGATACTCGACTATACCTCCGACCACGACGATCCGATCGTGACCTACCGCGATTGGGGGGTTATAAACAAGTTTCCGTGGATATTCGGTATCTTCCACGCTTATGAGAATGAAAGCACCCTGCGCGGAGCATACGAGCGCATAAACGAGCGGCTCGGAAGTGTAAAGGACGATCCTATGTGCAAGGGACTTATAATCTGGCCCGAGCTTTCGCACAGCGATACGCTTATGCTCGAATATTTCTGCGAAAATGCGTGGACTCCCTGTGAGATGTCTATTGAAAAAATAGCCGAGCGAATGGCTTACAGACGTTATAAGGCGCACGCCGAGGAAATGAACGGCTTGTGGCAGAAGGCACTGCCGCTTATAAAAACGCTTGATTGGGGCGGGAGCTGCACGCGTCCCGAGAGCGATCCCGAATTTGATAAATATAACAGTACAGAGTGGGTAAGACGGGGCATGTGGCAAAAGCTGGTCAGACTTCCGGATACCATATTTAATGAAAGACGCAGACGCCGCTGCCTTAATGCTGAAATGCCGCGCTATATAGAGCAGATGCCGCTTTGCATAGATATTCTGGAAACAGCTTCCGATATAAGCGACGCTGCGCTTGAAAATGAATTTGCGCGCCGTGACGTTATCGACATAGTTCGCACGGTCACCGAAAACCTCCTTGACCGTATTATCGCGAAGGTAATAATTACGGTTGAAAAGGCTCTGCCGGTAGATGTCCGCTATAAGGACGTCTATATGGCAATAATAAGAAAATATGCCGATTTTCTTGAACATTCACCCGACCATTCGATGTATAAAACTCTTTGTGACTTAAACCGCGAATGCGCCGTGCCCGATTACTTTGATAAGACGCTTAAAAATAATTTCCTTGATGATTATTGCCGGCAGGCGTCCTTTGAGGCGGTGAAATACCTGTATGTAGGCGAAAGCGAAAACGCCTTCAAGTGCTTTATGCTTCCCGAAGAAGATCGCAAGAGCGTATCGAGTGCAAAGATGAGCAAGCCTTTGCTTGAAAGGTTTATGAACACCCCTCTTGAGCAAATGAAGCCCTCAGATAAGCCCGAAAAGAGCCTTAAGGAGATAATCTCTGATCTCGCAGAGCTTGCGTCATCGGTAGACCTTACTTACTGAGCCTAAAAAATACTGTCGGAAACAGGCAATTTCTGCTTGTTTTCGGCAGTATTTGTCGTTGGCGCAAAAATTACGGAGGAAAATGTGTATTACCGAAAGATTTGTCTTTTTTGACAAAAACGCAAACATCTTTTGTGTTATTATTGACAAATAACCGTCGACTGTGATAAAATAATGGGGATGTGTGAATAGTGTGTCATATAATCTTATGTAGACATACAAATTCGCGCAAATCTGACTATTTTGCGGTGTCCCCGCATTTTTGAAAGGAAAGGTCATACATATGAGCTTTAAGAACCAGTATCTCGCAGATCTTATGGAGCGAGTTGAAAAGAGAAACGCAGGCGAGCCCGAATTCCATCAGGCAGTCCGTGAGGTTCTCGAATCTATCGAGCCTGTTATCGAACAGCGCCCCGAGCTTATCGAAAAGGGTGTTATCGAATCGATGGTAGAGCCCGAAAGAGTAATCAAATTCAGAGTACCGTGGACAGACGATAACGGTAAGGTTCAGGTTAACCGCGGCTTCAGAGTACAGTTTAACAGCGCGATCGGCCCGTACAAGGGCGGTATCCGCTTCCATCCCTCCGTATACGAGGGCATCATCAAGTTCTTGGGCTTTGAACAGACCTTCAAGAACTCGCTTACCGGTCTTCCTATGGGCGGCGGTAAGGGCGGCTCCGACTTTGACCCCAGAGGCAGATCGGACGGAGAAATTATGCGCTTCTGCCAGAGCTTTATGACAGAGCTCTCCAAGTATATCGGAGCTGACACAGACGTTCCTGCAGGCGATATCGGTGTAGGCGCAAGAGAGAT
>JAFQPF010000163.1 GCA_017411885.1 Clostridia bacterium | reverse complement strand
TATACCTTCTGTATGTGCCCGGGCGGAGAGGTCGTCGCGGCGGCAAGCGAAGAGGGCGGCGTAGTAACAAACGGTATGAGCCGCTTTTCACGTGACGGAGTTAATGCCAATGCCGCGCTTGCGGTGTCGATCGAGCCGCAGGATTATGGAAACACGCCTATGCTTGCGATAGAATTTCAGCGCAGACTTGAAAGAGCAGCCTTTGTTGCAGGTGGCGGCGGATATATTGCCCCTGTGGAAACGGTGGGAGATTTTCTTGATAAAAAAACAAGCGGACTCGTTGCACCGTCTGACGTAATTCCGACTTATATGAATTCAAATTACACAGTGACGTCGCTTGATAAAGTTCTGCCCGATTATGTGTGCGATATGTTAAGACTCGGCATTTCGGACTTTTCGCGAAAAATGAAATGCTTTGGCGAAAAATCTGCGGTGCTTACCGGAGTTGAAACGCGCACCTCAGCACCCTTGCGTATACTGAGAAATGACGAGTATACCGCATTGGGTATACAGAATCTTTATCCCGCGGGAGAGGGCGCAGGCTACGCCGGCGGAATTACAAGCGCGGCGGTAGACGGAATAAACACAGCGCTTGCGGTAATGAAAAAATACGCACCGCTTGATTAAGAAGGACCGCTATGCGGTCAACGGAGAGGATTATGGTACAAAAGGCTAAAGTAACGGTGATCGATGGCGAGCTTGCTACGGTAGAGGTGTCGCGACAGAGTATATGTGAGGGATGCCATAATATGGCAAATTCAAAGGGCTGCAGTGCCTGCCTTACCTTCGGGGATAAGATCGCCTATGCAAAGGCGTATAATACCGCAAAGGCTAAGGTCGGCGACCGCGTTACAGTGAGTGCCTCATCAAAAAGGGTTATAGGATACTCGGCGGCAATATTCTTTTTGCCGATAGTTTTTTCCTTTATCGCGTATTTTTTAACAGAGGGAGTGCTTGGCAAGTATGCGCTTGCCGCAGCTCTTACCGTGTTCGTTATAACCTTTTCACTTGCGTGCATCGTGCTCGAAAAGGGTGTTAAGAAGCACCCGGATCTTGAGATAATCGCAATTGATAATGGTGAAAACGAGTAATAACAGATTAGGATAAACACCAATGCAAAGTAAGAAATTCAAGGAGCCTGTACGCAAATGGTGCTATATAGAGCACAGCGAGGCTGAAGAGAAAATAATAGAGAATATCGCAAATGAGCTTGGCATAAAGCGCATTACGGCAGGCCTTCTTTACGACAGGATCAAAAGCGACGATATCGCACTTGCGTCCGAGTTTATAGACAGTAAGGCGCATTTTCACGATCCTTTTCTTATGAAGGATATGGAAAGCGCGTGCGAAAAGATAACGGCGGCGATAGACAGAGGCGAGCATATCACGGTTTACGGGGATTACGACGTGGACGGCGTTACCTCTGTGACCTTGCTTATGACCTATCTCAAGCGAAGAGGTGTCAAGGGCTGCTCGTATTATATCCCGTGCCGTATCGGCGAGGGCTACGGTCTCAGCACAGGCTCAATAGATAAGATATTTGAAAGCGGAAGCAGATTCATCATAACGGTCGACACGGGTATTACGGCGACCGATGAGATCGGATATGCTCAAAGGCTTGGAATAGACGTTGTCGTTACCGACCACCACGAATGTAAGCGCGGCGAAACGGGTGAAATGATATTACCCTCTGTTCCGTGTGTCAATCCGAGACAGGATAACTGCAATTATCCGTTTGACGAGCTTGCGGGAGTCGGAGTAGTATTCAAGCTTATATGCGCGCTTGAAATGAAAAGACTCGGCATAGACGCACAGAGCGCGAGCGAAAGAGTAATAGACGAGTACGGCGAGCTTGTTGCGATAGGAACGGTTGCCGACGTAATGCCGCTTATAGACGAAAACCGTGCGATTGTAAAAACGGGGCTTGAAATCATGCGCGATCCGAAGTTTGTCGGAACACGCGAGCTTATAAGCCTTTGCGCGGGTATTGATTTTAATAAGAAGCCGGTGAAAAAGCTTTCCACAAGCCTTATCAGCTTCACTCTTGCACCAAGAATAAATGCTGTCGGCAGAATGGGCAACGCCGCGGACGCGGTCGAGCTTTTTGCCTGCACGGATCCGCAGACGGCATCACAAAAAGCGCTTGAGCTTTCGCATATGAATACGGTGCGCCAGCAGGAGGAAAATGCGATACTGACCGAGGCACTTGCCAAGATCGAGGGTTGTGACGCGAACGATAAGGTCATCGTGCTTGACGATGATAGCTGGCATCACGGCGTTATCGGAATTGTAGCGTCCAGAATTACCGAACGGTTCGGACTTCCGAGTATACTTATCTCGTTTGAGGGTAACACGGGAGCAAAGAGAAGTGAGAGCGATATAGGAAAGGGCTCGGGCAGAAGCATTAAAGGGCTTGATCTTGTAAAGGCTCTTGATGCCTGCAAGGATACTCTCGTGCGCTTCGGAGGGCATGAGCTTGCCGCCGGTCTTACAATAGAGCGCGGAAATCTTGAAAGCTTCAAAAAAGCGTTGAACGAGCACGCCGATGAGATATTCGATCTGAAGGAATCGGAGCAGACGGTCAATGCAGACGCGTCCGTAAGCCTTGACGAGCTTGATGAAAAGCTTGCGGGTGAGCTTTATTTGCTTGAGCCGTACGGTCAGGCAAATCCCCTGCCGCAGTTTATAATCGAAAACGTAACTGTAAGTGAGCTTTATCCCTTGAAGGAGGGTAAGCACGTAAAGCTTGTGGTAAGCAAGGATAATACAAGCATCACGGCACTCTGGTTCGGTAAGAAATTTGCCGATATAGAGTTTTGCGTCGGTGATAAGATAGATCTGCTCGGAAGTCTTGAGCTTAACGAATTTATGGGACGCACCTGTGTGCAGATACATATAAAGGACGTAAGAGCATCAAAAGAGCTGACAAAAGAGGTAAGTGAATATGCCGCAGTATATAACGATGCACTTCACGGAGGCGCATATCCTGCGGATATGCTTCCTGACAGAGATGATTTTGCCGCAGTATACAGATACATTAAAAACGTGCTTTTCAAGGAAAACGATGAGGACTGTGTAAGATACGGCCTTATTGCCGCGCACGTGCTTAAAAATGAAAAGATGCCGTATATCAAGCTGCGCGCGATACTTGACATTATGTGCGAGCTTGGGCTTGTTTCTTACGTCAGTGAAACAAACGAAAGCTGCCGTATCGCGCTTAATAAGCAGGTGCGCAAGGTCGATCTTGAAGCATCCGATCTTCTGACAGCGCTCAGACGCAGGGCATCTAAATAAGGCATTATTAATATTCGGGCTACGGTAGCCTTAAGTACCGAAAGGAATCAAAGGATGTACACACCTATAGATAAATTGCTTG
>JAFQPF010000162.1 GCA_017411885.1 Clostridia bacterium | reverse complement strand
TCGTCTAAGCTTTCTTTTTCATCACTTGACACGACCTTTGGAACAAAGCCTGCAACGATACGCGAAGCACGCTTTCCGCGCTTTGTAACGTATATATATCCGAAAATACAGAATACTACGGCACCTATAAAGTTTACGAACAGATCCTTCATCGTATCGGCAATACCTATGTCAATGTATCCATTTATAACAATACTTTGACCATCTGCCGTTTCAAGAGTGGTCTTTACGATGTTTTCGATCGACACGACCTCGTTTTCAAGAGTGGGATCAAGTAATACGGTGTATAAGCCGTTGACTACCGTATCCTTTTGCATATCGGTGTTGAAGAAAAAGTCAGCGGAAAATTCGAAAAATTCCCAGACAACGCCAACCGTCATAGAAAAGCAGAAGGCGACCAACGTAAGTGTTAAAGGAGTAAGGTTTACCTTTTTGTTTCTGTTTAAGAGATCGAGTAAGCAAAAGCCGAATGCGGCAAAGATAAAGCCGCTTGTCGTATGAAGTGCCGCGTCCCAGAAGGGTACCTTAACGTAATATGCACCGAGCTCACCGAGTATTTCCGCGCAGAAGACAAACACGAATGCTGTTACTTCAAGCGCGGTCGGTAGCTCGAGATTGAGCTGTTTTTCAACAAACGGCGGAAGTAAAAGCAATGTAAGCGTCAGCGCACACACGTAAACGCTTTCCCATTCCCTTAAGAATATACTTCTCACGAGTACGATTATAACTATAAGCCTGAGTATCGCGTAGACCGCAAAGGCGATCTTATCCTCTTTTATCTTTTCGACAAGCTGAACTATTCTGTTCTTCTTTTTATCTTTTTTCTTCATAACGCAGTCCTGTAGTAAAATTTGATACTTAATATAAATATTACCACTTTATTTATTAAAAATCAACTCTCTTATATTTACGAATATGTTAAAAATCATCCCCGTATGGATGTCATACGGGGATGATTTTTAATCTAAATCGTTTCTTATAAGGTCCTCAAAGCTTTCGCGTCTGAGCACGAGAGTATCCTTTTTGTCCTTTATCATTACCATAGCCGGGCGGGGAAGTCTGTTGTAGTTTGACGCCATCGCGTAGTTATACGCGCCTGTAACGAGAACTGCAAGCTTTTCTCCGCGGACAGGGGTTTTGATCTTAACCCCCTCTTGGATAAGGTCGCCACTTTCGCAGCATCTGCCGCCGACCGTTACCGTAATATCGGGTGCCTCGCTTGCACGGCTTGCGTTAAGCACGGTATACGCCGACTGATAAAGCGCGTATCTGGGGTTGTCCGCCATTCCGCCGTCTATCGACACGTAGCTTTTGTAGCCCGTGATAGTCTTGACACTTCCGACTGTGTAAAGTGTAACTCCTGCATCGGCAACGATGCTTCTGCCGGGCTCCATAAGCACACGCGGCTTTTCAAACTCGAATCTCGCACAGGTGGTGTCTATATGCTTTGCGATAAGCTTTATGCTTTCGTCAATATCAATGTCTCCGTCATCCTCTGTGTATCTTACGCCGAAGCCGCCGCCGAGATTGAGCGTTTCTGTAAGATAACCAAGCTCGCTTTTTACCCTTGCCATAAACATTATCATAATGTCTGCCGCGTCGCAGAAGGGCTTTATTTCAAAGCACTGTGAGCCGATATGACAGTGGAAGCCTTCGAGAAGGATATTGGGGAGGGTTAAAATATACTTTACAAGCTCAAAAGCCTGACCGGTTTCTATTGCCGTTCCGAATTTTGAATCTACCTTGCCTGTAGTGATCGCGGCGTGAGTGTGAGGATCAATTCCGGGAGTGAGTCTTAAAAGTATCTTCTGCTTAATACCTGCTTCACCCGCTATACGGTTTATTGCGTCAAGCTCCTCGCGGTTGTCTGCAACGAAATATCCGAGTCCCGAATCTATCGCAAGCTTAATATCCTCATCGGTCTTGTTGTTGCCGTGAAAATATGCCTTTTCAAGCGGGAAGCCTGCCGCTCTTGCGGTGTAAAGCTCGCCGGGGGAAACGAGGTCAATGCCCATACCCTCTTCATTTGCAATCTTGTATATCTTTTTAAGGCAGAGTGCCTTTGAAGCGAAAAGAGGCATTGAGCCTGCAGGGAAATATTTGCCCATAGCACCGATATAGGTGCGCATCTTTTCCCTTATACGCTCTTCGTCCACAAGATAAAGCGGAGTGCCGTATTTTTCAGCCATTTCGACCGTATCCACGCCTGCGAGAGCGAGGTGGCCTTTTTCGTTTACCGAAAGATTTGTGTGAAGCATTTTTTGTTCCTCTGTATTTTTATTTAAGGCTCAGTTGTTTGCAATAAGCTCGGTCATAGTGTATTTGCCCGGCTTTTTACCTGCAATAAACGCCGCCGCTTCAACTGCACCGCGTGCAAAAAGTGCGCGTGAATGAGCCGTATGCTTGAGCGAAAGTGTTTCTGTGCCCATGTCTATTATTATCTCGTGCTCGCCGACAACGTCTCCGAGTCTGAGCGCGTGGATACCGATCTCGCCCTTTTCACGTTTAGCCTGACCGCAACGTCCGAAAATAAGCTTTGCGTTTTCTCTTTCTTCAGTAAGAGCGTTTGCCAGCATAAGCGCGGTGCCGCTGGGAGCATCAAGCTTCCTGTTGTGGTGCTTTTCAACGATCTCTATGTCGGCATCGGGGAAAATTTTTGCGCATTCGCGTGAAAGCTTTACGAGCATAGCAACGCCAAGCGACATATTTGCGCTGAAAAATACCGGGATCTTATCGGTGTGCGCGTTTATATAATCAAGCTCCTCGGGTGTGTGTCCTGTAGTTGCGAGAACGAGCGGTATGCCGAGCTTTTGAGCAGAATTTATAAGCTCTATGGTTGCGCTGTGATGAGAAAAATCTATTATAACGTCGGCTTTGCCCGAAAAATCTGCGAGTGAGGTGAGTATACCGTCGCCGCCCTTAATATCTACAAGTGCCGCGATCTCCAGATCGTCGCGCTCGTTTGCTATCTTTACGACCTCGCGCCCCATAAATCCGCCTGCACCGTTTATTATGATCTTCATTTTTACTTTTACTCCTTTAAGTATAAGGCACTCAGATCGCGCCGTGAGCCTTCATTATAGCGAGCATTTTCTCCTCGTTGTCCTTTTCCATAGGAGTCAGGGGAAGACGTAAGTAATTGTCGCAGAAGCCCATAGCCGCCATAGCCGCCTTAACGGGGATCGGGTTGACCTCGCAGAAGAGAGCGTCTATAAGATCGTGATACTTACACTGAAGCTCTGCGCTCTTCTGAATGTCGCCCTTGAAGAAGCTGTCTGTTATCATAACGCTTTCCTTCGGCAATACGTTTGAAAGCACCGAGATAGCACCGATGCCGCCGAGCGCCATAAGCGGAACGATCTGATCGTCGTTACCCGAATAAAGATCGAGCTTTCCGCGAACGCGTGCCATAGTTTCAACTATCTTGGATATATTTCCGTTTGCTTCCTTGATGCCGACGATGTTGTTATGCTCCGCAAGAGCCTCATAGGTCTTGGGTTCAATATTAACTCCTGTACGTGAGGGCACGTTGTAAAGAATTATCGGCTTTTCGGATGCGTCCGCGATCTTGGTGAACATATTGTAAAGTCCCTTTTGAGTCGCCTTGTTGTAGTAGGGAGTAACCACTAAAAGCGCGTCTGCGCCTGCGCTTACTGCGTGTGCCGAAAGCTCAAGGGCGTAATCGGTGTCGTTGCTTCCCGTGCCTGCGATGACCGGCACTCTGCCTGCGGCTCTTTTAACGGCGTAGCTTATTGCACTTCTGTGCTCCTCGTCTGTGAGAGTTGATGCTTCGCCTGTAGTACCGCATACTACAAGAGCGTTTACTCCTTCTTCGATCTGCCAGTCAATAAGTCTTCCGAACTTATCGTAATTGATGCCGTTTTCATCAAGAGGAGTGATAAGCGCGGTAGCGATACCCTTAAATACTGTTTTCTTCATATTGATCTCCATTCTGCCGTACAAACGGCAATAATATAACAAACAGAGCAGCCATCACAGATGACTGCCCGCTTATAAATATCCACGTAAAGATATACACGTATCATTTATAAAACAGATAGCTCTCCGCGAAAGCGACAGTCTGACAGCTCTTATTCTGTCCGACCAGAGAAGACCTGTGCCCTGTCCCTCTTCGGCGTCTGCGCCTTTTGCCGAAGCAATAGACCTGCACAAGTCCGTATAGCCCCGGTTACTGATCGCACAACGCGCCTCTATCATTGTTTAACTGAATGATACCACAAATTTACCGATTTGTCAACCGTGTTTTCATAAAAATCGTCAAATAGGCGATAAAACCGTGTTTTTTGGTAATCAGTCTGTGCCTTTCGCCATACTTACAGGCGTTTTTCTTCTGATAAGCGTAACCGAAAATTTTTCAAGCAGGTGGCAGGGGTGATACGAAAGCTTTGATTTTCTCAGCCCCTCGTCGCCCGCATCGTCCTCGCGGTTTACGTATTTTACCTTATCGGCAAAGCATCTTGCAAATCCCGAGGCTATCATCTGATACGCTCCGCGAACACTCGGGTCTGCCTTTTCTATATGCTCCCACAGCGTGTCGCCCACGATCTCGCCCATAGCAAACGCGACAAGCCCTTTTTCTGTGTAAAGAGCAAGCCCCGTAAAGCCGTACAGGTCGGGATTGTCAAATATTTCGGGAAGAATTTCCGCTTCGGCAAGAAAGCTTTCGTCTGTTTTTCCTCTTTTGGCAAGATAGTCCGCATAAAAAAGCTTTACGTCGTTTATATTAGTGCTGTCAATATCCTTAAACTCAAAATCCGGAAAGCTTTTTATAAAGGCGTTTATATGACCTCGCTGACCGCTGTATTTTCTTCCGCGCATATAGGCTAAATCCTCGGCGAGGTAAATGTAGTCTGCAAGGTCACGCTCACAGGTTGCAGCATATTCATAAAGCCCATCTAAAAGCTCAAGACCGGCATTTGTTACAAAGCTTATCACCGGTGCGATGCTGTTTTCATCGGCATACCTGCACATAAGCTCAAGCGCGCCGGGTACATCTTTGCCTATCGGCATTGAAAAGAGGGTCTCGCCCATATATTCGCTTTTGGTTATAAGCGTTTCGTTTGCGATGGCGAAGCTCGTATTGTAGTGCTTGCGCCACATAAACACTATGCCGGCAGAAAGCTCTGCCTTGTCAAAATAAGGCTTTATCACGTCGAAATCGTCGGTCGTGATCGGTTTGAAATCAAGCATAATTAACACTGTATGCCTCAACCGCAAAGCGGCTGAGGCATACCTTCTTTCTTTTACTTAAGTATGAAGTGAAGATCGCTTCTCTTTGACTCAAAGGTACAAAGCGAGCCGGATCTTTCAACCTTGTATTCGCCGCTCTCGCATACAGCGGTGAATGCGCGTCTGCCTCTGTGTACGAACGCGATCTTTCCGCCCTCGTATACGCTGTAGCTTGTGTCAAAGCTGTCAAGTATAGCTACGGGGGACATAAACTTGTCTATACGTCCGAGCATCGCGATGCCGTTCTTATCAAAGGGAGAGATGATAAACAGACGGTAATCGTCGTGATCCTTAAGCGTGTAGTTAAACGATTCGCCCTTCTTTAGCATGCGTAATTTTCCGGTATTGTATTCGTAAACCGCAAACTCTTCTCCTTCAAGACCGATAACGTCGTCGGGAGAAATCGTTCCGCGGACGGATTTGCCGGCTTTGTCGAGGTTATAGGTGGCGATAACACCGTATCTCTTGCCCGAGCAGGTGTTGAAAATCTTAAGCGGACGCTTTGAGGTTTCGGGATCGTTAAAGAGCGAGTCTGCTGTGGGGCGTGCGGGAATATCGCATCTGAGGATGCGTCCGTCGTCGTATGCGAGCGGATCGAGAATTTCCTTGTTGGAGCGTCCGATCTTGTCGCTGACGTAGATAGGACCGCCCGAGATAGCGCGCAACAGGCTGTTCTTTCCTGCCTGACCGTCGTCTGTC
>JAFQPF010000161.1 GCA_017411885.1 Clostridia bacterium | reverse complement strand
TCCTGCTGGAACGGCAACTACCGCGCTTGCGGTATCGTGGGAGGCTACGTTTACAACGCTTGCGTCAAGCGCGCCGATCTCATTTGTAATATAAGATGAAAGCTTTCCTACCGTATCACCCGGCATAGCCATCTGCGCGAAAAGTCTGTCACTTATACCAAGTTTTGATAAAAGCTCGCTGTTGACCTTACGCTCAAACGGATCAAGCACCGCGCCGGTAGAGGCGATCGTATACTCGCATCTCTTTTCGCCTGTAAGGAAGTAGTTAAGAAGGTCGGGCGTAAAGAGCATCTTATCAGCATTTTCAAGAAGATAAGGATTGTTTAACTTATCCGCATAAAGCTGATAGATGGTATTAAAGCTCATATGCTGAATACCGCTTGCTCTGTAGATATCCGCACGCGATACTATTTCGTGAGCCGCTGCCGCCGCCTTATCGTTACGCGCATCCCTGTAGTGTGCGGGGTTTGACATAAGTCTTCCGTTCTTATCGATAAGACCGTAGTCCACACCCCACGTATCAATGCCTATAGTTTTTATGTCACGGTCTTTGCCGGTCGCGCACTTATTTAGCGCCTGCTTTATCTCGTGGAATATCCTTACAATATCCCAAGTAAAGGTGCCGTTAAGTATTACAGGCTCATTCGGGAAGCGGTGATTTTCTTCAAGTGTAAGCTTTTCACCGTCAAAGCCGCCTACGATAGTTCTGCCACTCGATGCCCCGAGATCCACGGCAAGCATTTTGATATTTTTCATATTAACTCCGGTTTATGTGTAAAAATCAAATTTTACTGATTACGCCCTTAAGTGCCTTTACCGCTGCATTGAATGCATCCTCCTTAGTGGCGTATGCGTTTCCGATTTTCGTGGTATCGCCCGGCTTTTCAAGTCCCGCGAGTCCGTCGAATACCGAAAGGTGCGGTTCGAGTGTGAGGATGAAGTCCCCGTCCACTCTCTTGTTTATCTCGGTAAGGATCTCCGGGATATGACCGTTGCCCTCGCCTGCGGGAACTATTGTCTGATCCGATATTCTTACATCCTTGATATGCATATATTCAAGATGCTCGCCGAGCTTTGAATAGCCGTAAGGATACGTTTCTTGGTCACACTGACAGAAGTTCGCGGGGTCAAAGATAATTCTTATACGATCACCGAATCTTTCCTTTATTTCAAGGCAGGAAGCGACCGTATCTCCGTATATTCCCTTTTCATTTTCGTGGCAGAGTAAGATCCCTTCCTTTTCAGCAATATCGAGCATTTTTTCGAGCCCTGACATAACCTTTTCACTGAGTGCGCTCTTATCGGCGTCATCGGGAATAAAGAACGAGAACATACGAATCTTGTTGCAATCGAGAATTTTTGCAAGCTTTATCACGTGGCGAAGCTTTTCAAGGTGAGGTTCAAGCTCGTCGTTTATATCTATCTTACCGATAGGCGAGCCCATCGACCATACCTTAAGTCCTTCGCGATCGAGCTTAGCCTTTACTTCATAAGCCTTATCCTCGGTTATGTCGGCGATATTGGTGCCGTCTACGTTACGTATCTCAAGGTATTCGATTCCGTTTTCCTTCATCCCCTTGATCTGTTCTTCGATCATAGGTGAATATTCGTCTGCAAAAGCGCAAAGCTTAAAATTTGCCATAATTATTTCCTTTCTTAAACAGCGCACTGCATTACTACAAAAGCTTTAGTACAATTGTAGCACACAAACGCCAAAAAATAAAGTATCTTACACGATTTTTGTTTTATGTAAATTGCCGATTTTTCGGCAGTT
This sequence comes from Clostridia bacterium, assembly GCA_017411885.1. Next base: position 6,478 of record JAFQPF010000161.1, on the reverse strand, counting down.
TTTTTGTAATCCGGTTAATTTTGCCCCCATAAAGGTTAAAATCACCCTGTGTTTTACAAAAAAGCCTTCTCTTACAGGCGTCGCCCGTTGAGAAGGCTTTGTTTTCAGGTATTACTTGAGAATATCTCCGTAACGCTTCATAAGATTATCGTAGCTGAGCTTGATGCTTGCAAACTTATCTTCCATAAGAATGTCATCCTGCTCTACCATTACATACTTGATATCCTTTTCAACACAGGCTTCCATTACAGCGTCAAAGTTGAGGTTACCCTCAAGTATTTCGGTAAACATAGGAACGTCCTGTACGACCATCATATCCTTAAGGTGAACAGTATGGATTCTGTCGCCGTACTGCTTTATAAAGAGTGCGGGATCATATCCGCCCGACTGTGCCCAATACGTATCGAATACGAGCTTGATGTCGGGGTTCTGCTCTAACATATAAACGATGTCAAGCTTACCGTTGTGCTTTGCAAATTCAAAGCGGTGGTTATGGTAAACGAAGGTCTTACCTGCCTCCTTGATCTTTGCAAGTGCGGGTGAAAAGTCCTTCTTGAACATATCGTATGCTTCGTAAGGAACGCCTGCGCATCCGCCTGTTCCGTATATGTAAAGTCCGCCGATACCGATAGCGTCACAGCCGAATGTGGTGTGATCTGCTATGACCTGATCTGTTTCTTCTCTTATCTTCTGGGGATTCCAGTGTGTAAGAACTACCTCAAGGCCGTTCTTCTTGGTTTCCTCGTTAATAACCTCTGCGGGGATAGGTCCGATTGCAGATACCTGTACGTACTTGTATCCGATGTCAGCAACCTTTTTCATTGTTTCGGCAAAATCTTCGCTTGTTCTAACGTGATCTCTGAGCGAATAAAGCTGAATACCGAGAGCAATTTTTTCTTTCATGGCTTTTACTCCGTTTCCGCTGCCTTTGCAGCTGATTTGTTATATAATAACAAGCCCTGTGGCTTTTATCTACAAGGAAAGTATATCAAACTTTACGCTAAAAATAAAGCCGTTTGATAAAATTTGCAAAAAAATGCATACTTGTGAAAAAACGAATATTATTTAAGCTCGACGACAGTAACACCCATATCACCCTCGCCGTAGCGTCCGAGTCTGAATTCCTTGACTCGCGTATCCTTTTTAAGATACGCCCAGACCGCCGAGCGAAGTGCGCCTGTACCTTTGCCGTGGATGATACGTACCGTGCGTATGCCTGCGATCTTTGCTTCGTCAAAGTATTTGTCTATCATAAAGCAACCGTCGTCGCCAAGCTGACCGCGTATATCAAGCTCATCCGTGAAATCGCTTCTCACCGCTGTATGATACTTCGCGTAAGCCTTTGCCTTTTTGGCATCCTTGCCTCCCTTGCCGTCATCCTCCTCAAGCATTACGTTTGACACGTGTGTACGCATCGTAAGTATGCCTGCCTTGACGGTAAGCTTGCCGTCTCTGTCGGATATATCGGTAACGGTTGCCGATTTATTGATGTCGACAAGATGAACCTTATCGCCAATCTTAAGGGGTCTTGGAAGCACATATCCCTCAAGCTTGCGCTCGATAACAGGATCGGCTTCATTTCCCGCCTGTCTGAGCTTGCGCCTGATATCGGCGCGTGCCGATTCAAGCTTTTCGGCAAGCTTTTCGCTTTCGCGGTGGCGTTTTACCTCCTCAAGCTGCTCAAGGATATAATCGCTTGAAGCGCGTGCGCTTCTGATTATTCCCGCCGCCTGAGTCTGAGCTTTTGAAAGCTGTTTTTCGGCTTCATCAAGTCTTGCCTTTATTTCGGCTTCCTTTTCGCTCTTGAAAAGCTCATATTCCGCGCGCATTTTCTCCGCCTCAACGCGGTTTTTATCCATTTCGAGTCTGCTTTCCTCAAGCTTACCGATGATGTCCTCAAAGTGCTTATTTTCGTTTGAAACAAGCATAGACGCGCGTTCTATTATACTGTCGGATATTCCGAGCTTTGAGGATATTGCAAACGCGTTTGAGCGTCCCGGCGCGCCGATTATTAGCCTGTAGGTCGGGCGCAGTGTATCCACGTCGAATTCGCAGGATGCGTTTCTTACACCGTCGTTTTCAAGCGCGTACATCTTAAGCTCTGCGTAATGCGTCGTTGCCGCGCAAAGTGCTCCGCGCTCTCTTATATGCTCAAGTATCGAAACCGCAAGTGCCGCACCCTCAACGGGGTCTGTACCTGCGCCAAGCTCGTCAAAGAGCACGAGAGAGGTGCTTGTTACGTCTCTCGTGATTCCCACTATATTGACCATATGAGATGAGAAGGTCGAAAGCGATTGCTCTATGCTCTGTTCATCACCGATGTCGGCAAATATACGGTCGAACACGCACACGCACGAGCCCTCCGAGCAGGGCAAGTGGAGTCCCGACTGTGCCATAAGCGAGAAGAGTCCGAGCGTTTTGAGCGTAACCGTTTTACCGCCGGTATTAGGTCCTGTGATAACAAGCGTATCAAAGCCGTCTCCGAGCATTACGTTTATCGGCACGATCTTATCCTTATCAATGAGAGGGTGACGCGCCTTTATAAGATTTATATTTCTCTTTTCGTTTATCTCGGGCTCAACAGCGTTAAGCTTATACGAAAGCTCGCTTTTTGCAAATATAAACGCGAGCAGGTTGATATTATCGAAATTGAGAGCGAGCATATCGGATATTCCGGCGCACATCGCCGAAAGATTTGCAAGTATGCGCTCGATCTCCTTTTGCTCATTAGCGGTAAGCACTCGTATCTCGTTATTTGCTTCAACCACCGAGATCGGCTCAATAAACAAGGTAGCGCCCGATGATGACGTGTCGTGGACAAGTCCCTTGATCTCGTTTTTATATTCCACCTTTACCGGGATAACGAAGCGTCCGTTACGCGAGGTAATTATATTTTCCTGAAGATATTTTGAGCGAGCTCCGGTTATAAACGATTGCAGACTGTCGCGCACCTTATTATTGGCAACACGTATCTTGCGTCTTATATCCGACAGCTCCGGGCTTGCCTCATCCGCAATCTCATCCTCCGAGATTATCGCCTTTGAGATACGCTCCTCTGCCTTTCTATCGACTACAAGCCGCGCGAAAATTTCGCTAAGGCATCCTACGTTGGTATTAGGTCCGCTTGCATAATCACAAAGTGTACGCGCGCATCTTAAAAGCCCTGCTATATCAAGAAGCTCACGCGCAGAAAGACTCGCGCCCTTCTCTGCGCGCTCAAGCGCATCACGCACGTCCCTGACCGCAGAAAAGGACGGTGCGCCCTTTGCCGCCGACACGCTTTTCGCGTCACTCGTCTGCTTCAAAAGCTTACGGATCCTGTCTATGCGTGTTTCGGGCTCAAGTGTACGTGCAAGCTCCTTTGCGCCCTCTGTCATCGCGCAGGCACAAAGCATTTCACGCACTTTATCAAATTCAAGTGTTAGTATCGATCTGTCAAAGCCTGACATCTGTTTCTCCTGTTTTGTTACATCTATGCCTTTACAGGCTGTTATATACCTTAAGTGCCGGGAAGGTGGTCTCGGTACGCGCCGACAGAAATTTTTCGGCGATCTCCGAAAGCATTTCAAGCTCATTTTCCGGAACGGTGAAGGAAAAGACCTTTTTTATATCGCTGTATACGATATACCTCATAGCCGCAATAACCGACGGCGAAAGCTTATATACAAGCTCGTATTCGTTCTGTTTAACCATACCTTTGCACTCTTCACAAGCGCATTCGCCGTCGTATACGTAAAAATATGCGCCGTGAGCTATATCGGCAGAGCATCTTGCACAGGCTACAAGAGCCGGAGCAAAGCCGATCACCGATGCGCATTTAAGCTCAAACGCCGATTTTATAAGTCCAAGCGGCTTTTTTGCATCAGAAAGCACGTAGAGCGTATTAAGCGTTAAGGACAAAAGCTCTTTTGAATCCTCGCCCTGTGCCGACACAAATCCCGCAACGCTTACGATATACGAAGCAAGCGCAAGCGCTTTCGGGTCGGTCCCGAGCGCAAAAAAGCTCTTTATCACAGCGGCTTCCTTAAGCGTGTAGCTGTCGCGCTTCTGCGTAAGTGTAAAGCTTGAAAGAGTAAACGGTCTTGCGGGTGCAAAATTTTTGCTCTTGTTACTCGATGCTCCGTAAGCGATCACCGATATGCATCCAAGCTCCTCGGTAAGCACGCGGATATACTTTTTATTATCCCCGAGCTTTGTTTCACCGATAACGAGTCCCTTTGTGTTGATTTCCATCAGAGGTCACTTTCCGAAAAGCCGAAGTTGGCAAGGTTCACCGCGCTGTCGCGCCAGTTTTCCTTAACGCGCACCCAAAGCTGAAGATTTACCTTTACGCCGAAGAAGTTTTCAAGATCTTCTCTTGCGTAGCTTCCGACCTTCTTGAGCGTTTCTCCGCCCTTGCCTATGATTATTCCCTTATGCGACGCTTTCTCGCAATATATTTCGGCGTTTATGGTTATAAGCTTTGAAGTTTCCTTAAAGCCCTCGATAACCACCGCTGTGCCGTGAGGTATCTCCTCATCAAGTGTGCGCAAAAGCTTTTCGCGTATGATCTCTGCGGCAAGACTTCTTTCGGGCTGATCGGTTATCATATCCTCATCAAAGAGCCAATCACCCTCGGTTATAAACTTATCGGTTTCCTCAAGCAATATATCAACTCCGCGCTTGTTTATTGCCGACATAGGCACTACCGCGTGGAAATCGGCAAGACTACTGTATTCGCATATAGCTTCTGCAAGCTCTGCCGCGTTTGAAAGGTCGGTCTTGTTTATTACGAGTATCACCGGGATCTTACGCTTTTTAAGCTTGTCCGCGATGCTTCTTTCGGTATCCGATACCTTTTTGGTAACGTCGCACACAAGATACGCCGCATCAACTCCGCCGATAGCGGTATTGACGCTCTTTACCATATAATCGCCGAGGCGGTTAAAGGATTTTCTGAGCATTCCGGGTGTATCGACAAAGACGTACTGTGTTTCATCCTTGGTAAGTATTCCGTGTATCTGATTGCGCGTGGTCTGCGGCTTTTTTGATACGATCGCTATTTTTTCGCCGAGCAGTGCGTTAAGTAAGGTCGATTTTCCGACGTTGGGACGTCCGACAATCGCTATAAATCCTGTCTTTTTCATATCCTTGTCACCTTAACCTTACGCCTTTTTTCTCGTGATGCCGATAGAGTCAAGTATATACTCCTGAAGCTCGCACATCACCTTTTCCTCATCCTCGCTTATATGGTCATATCCCAAAAGATGAAGCACCGAATGAACGGCTAAAAAGGCAAGCTCTCTTGTATAGCTGTGTCCGTATTCAAGCGACTGCTCGCGTGCTCTTTCGCAGGAGATGACTATATCTCCGAGTACTATATCGTCATCAAGACCGAACTCGTCAAGCTCGCTTGAATCATACTGTGGAAACGAAAGCACGTCGGTTGCGCTGTCTATACCGCGGTGCTCGTTGTTTATTTCGCGTATCTCTTCGTCATCGGTAAGCGTTACCGAAACCTCTGTGGAGTATACGGCGCCCATCATATAAAGCGCTTCCCTTATAACGTGTGTGAGCAGATTCTGCGTTTCCTTGAGAAACGGCTCCTTATCCTGATGATTTACTATGATTATACGATGATTCATTTTTATTCCCTCGTTGCTTTATAAGTGAATTTCTTTGCTTCTTTTGCTTTGTTTTCCTTTGCGTATTTTTCGTACGCGAGTATTATCTTCTGCACAAGCCTGTGACGTACTACGTCACGGTCGGAGAAATAGTGGATAGCTATTCCCTCGATATTTTCAAGTATCTTGGTCGCTTCCACAAGTCCGCTTTTCTTACCAAACGGCAGGTCTGTCTGTGTGATATCACCTGTTATTATCGCCTTTGAGTTAAAGCCTAAGCGCGTTAAAAACATCTTCATCTGCTCCGGGGTGGTATTCTGCGCCTCATCAAGGATGATGAACGAATCGTCAAGCGTTCTTCCCCTCATATATGCAAGGGGAGCTATCTCGATCGTACCGCGTTCAACGTATCTTAAATAGGTGTCGCTTCCGAGCATTTCATACAACGCGTCGTAAAGAGGTCTTAGATACGGATCTATCTTGTTCTGCAGATCACCCGGCAGAAAGCCGAGCTTTTCGCCTGCCTCGACCGCAGGTCTGGTGAGGATTATCCTGTTTACCTTCTTTTCCCTGAGAGCGGCTACCGCCATTGCTACCGCAAGAAAGGTCTTACCCGTACCGGCAGGTCCGACACCGAACACCACTGTATTGTTTTTAATAGCATCGACGTACTTTTTCTGCCCGACGGTCTTAGCCTTTATCGGCTTTGCTCGGTTGGTAAGGCAGATGCAATCATCGTCGAAATCGCGAAGCTCCTCGTCCTGCCCGTCCTTTATCATATCGACGATATATCCGATATTCTGCTCGTTTATACTGCCGCCGCTACGAATTATACGCAACAGATAGGTCACGGTGTCAGATGCTTTTTTTACCGC
>JAFQPF010000160.1 GCA_017411885.1 Clostridia bacterium | reverse complement strand
GTCTCGCTGCCCTTTTTCTCCTTTTGTTTTATCTCGCGCGAGAGCCTTTGCAAAAGGATCGCGGCAAGAACTGCGGCAAAGGCGTTTACGCCGGTGAAATTAAACCATATTCCGTCAAGCTCAAAGTGCCAGAAGGCGCCTAAAAGCACTACCGGGAACACGAATGCCACCGAAACCGACATAAGCGTTGCCTGAAGCGGCTTTCCGATCGCGCTGAAATAGCTTTGTGTGGTGACCGCTATCCACCTGAACAGATATGCAAAGCAGAAAAGCCTTATCGCGTGTGATGACATTTCAAGTAACCTTGCCTCCTCTGCTTTTACAAACCAGGATGCGATCACATCCGGGAAAAAGAAAAGTACCGAGGTGGAAACGAGTCCGACGATCGCGGTGCCTATATATGCGCAGTTCGCGATGCTTCGAACTCTGCCGTAGCTCTTTGCGCCCCAGTTATAGCCGAGCGCGGGCGAGAGCGAATCGGAAATGCCATACAAAAGCGGCCAGCAAAGATCACTTGAATACATAAGCACGGCGTACACCGCAACCGCTGTCTGTCCGCCACCCTCTCCGAGCATTTTTACGCCGAGCGTCATAAGCGAGATATTCATTAGTATTGAGGTTATTCTTCCCGACACGTTATTAAGGAAAATGGGTGAGCCGCAAGCGGCGATCTGCTTGATCATCGAGAGGTTAAACTCCGGCTTTACAAATCTGAGCAACGCCTTTTTCATCACAAACGGAACAAGTGCCGCAAACGAGCAGGCACACATTGAGATCGACGTTGCAAGTGCCGAGCCGACCACGTCCATTTTGCAGACCAAGAGGAAAAAGCTTAACAAGGCTATCGTAAGAACATTGGAGCCGATATTTATAACCATGCTCGTTTTTACAAAGCCGCTTATCCTTAAGTAGTTATCCATCGCAAAAAAGATCGTGGTAAGCGGGCTGCAAAGCGCCACGGTACGCAGATATCTAACCGACGTATCAAGAAGCAAATCGTCCGCGCCCATCATACGCGACAATGGCTCTGCCGCGAAGAACATCACACTTCCCATAACAAGCGATGCTATAAAAATCATAATCACCGAGCAGGAAAAGACGTTGTTCGCAGTTTTATTGTCTGATCTGCCAAGCGCAATAGAAATCGGAGCGGACGCACCGACTCCTATAAGGTCAGCAAGCGAAAAGTTTATCATTACAAGCGGCATCGCTATATTGATCGCCGCAAACGCGCCCTCGCCAAGAGTCTGACCGATAAATATGCCTTCTATGATGCTGTATATCGACATAGCGAACATACTTATCATACCCGGCATAGCCACAATGAAAAACAGCCTCCACGGGATCATTGTGGCATACATTTGTTCTGTTTTGGTTTTCATGCTTTTTTCACCTGAGACGTTACACAATCAAAAGAAAAGCTTTCTTTCCATAATTTCGCGTGCAGACTTATTGATCGCAAGGAAAAACAACATTCCTCCGAGCAAAACAAGCACCGCTAAAGGATACAGCGACCATCCTATAAAGCCTATACCAAAGGTAAGCGATATAAAATACTCTATAAGCACGATATATGCGCCTGTCAGAGTAAAAGCACCGCCCCAGATATAGAGCTTGCCACATTTAAGATAATAAAGCAGCGTTACAACTGCGGTTGAAATGATTCCGAATCCTCCCGCAACAGGGAAAGCAAAGGTCATAAACCAGCTTCCGTCGGTTATGTAATTGATGTAATGGAGATATAACACCGTGCCTGCGAATACAGACGGGGTAAATATCACGGGGTTTGGCTTTTCAAACCACAAAGGCAGGGCAAACGCACAATAGCTCAGTATAAGCGCGCCAAGAACGTAGCCGAACCATCCGAGATTTTTGTCAAAATGAAAATCTGCCAGAAACGACACGACTGTCGCGATAAGAAACATAACGATGACCGCACCGTTGAATGCCGCCGAGCGATGCTTGATCTTCGGTATTCTGTTGGCAGGATACAACGGCTCTCTTTTTTCGATCACAATATCGGGATGATATACTCTCGTATTGCAAAGAGGACATATCTTTTCAGAGTCTTCAAGCTTGACTCCGCAATTTATACAGTACATTTTGCTCCTCACCTTCTGTTACTTTCAACAACAGCCTCGATCCCAAGCTCTTTAAGGCACAAGTAAAAATGCCTTTCAAGCTCGGGCGGACAGATATTTCTTATAAAATTCGCATAAACCGTATCCCCATAGGATATTATTCCGAGATTATACGGTGCCGCCGCCTGCACACCTAAAATAAAATCTATGCGGGATATATATTTTTTCATAATGTCTGGAAGCTTTACAAGCCCGAGATTTGAAAGCGTAAGGCACGCCTTTTTCTCTCCGACGCTGTCAAACACCGCTTTCATCACCGCATTTTTTAGCGGCAGAGGCACGACTCTTAACAACAGGTTCTTCTCATCCTTTACGTTTGTCGCAATAACGCTTCCCATATGCTTTTGCGTTACCTCTGCGCCCATTTTATGATAAATGACCTTTACTATTTCCTCAAACGAATACTTTCCAAGTCTCGGATCTATTTCCGGAATTGTAAACATAGCAAAGTTTCTGAGCGTTTTACTCGGAAACAGATTCCTCAGATTGACAGGGATCAGAACCTTTATAAGCTTCTGCTTTTTTACAGACGGAGTTTTTTCGCTTTGCAGATCCATAAGCGCCTTCATAAGCACCGCGCTTAAAAATATCGTGAGCGTCGTGTTATATTCGTGTGCTTTTTCTATAACCTCCTTGACCGGAAGCTTAAAGCAGGTAAGGTTCAAAAAGCCCTTAGCTTCCGCTTCACCGCTCATATGCCATGCATTTGTGTCCCGCCTTGACATTGAAACGTCTCCGGCAACCTTTAAGAAGCAGTCTTCAAGCTCCTCCTTGTCAGGCTTTTGCCTTCTGTCAACTATTCCATCCTCAAATGGTATTGATATATCATATTTCTGCTCTAAATACTCGGCTACGAGGTTTTTAAGAAATACAAGCGCGCCGGTTCCGTCGGTAAGCGAATGGAAAAATTCAACCGCTATACGGTTCTTATAAACGATAACGCGGAAGGCGCATTTTGTCATCTCTTTCCTGCTCATAAACGTGAGCGGATAGCTGTATTCATCAATGATCTCGGGCACAGCTTCAACCTCTTGAAGATAATACCAGAACATACCCTTTCTCAGCCTTGCCGCGATAGTCGGAAATCTTTTTACAACTACTTCAAGGGCAGAGGAAAGCACCGCCTTGTCTACCTCCTCGTTTAAGGTTGCAGACTGACGGAACACGTTGCTCCAGTTTTTTCGTCTTGCGGCAGGGTAAATTTTTGCCGCATTATCAAGCTTTGTCCATCTTAAAGCTCTCTTTTCTCTTTTTTTCACTCTTTACCTCTGATTTTCAAGCACACAATACTTACACAAGCTTTATCTTGCCGTGCTTCTTAAAATAGCTTTTCATACAAAGTATCACTATTACACCCGCAACAGGGAAAAGCCCCGCCGCGAGCAATCCCGCTCTCATACCTACCTGCTCTGTGCTTATGCAAAGCTTCTCTGATAATTTCAAAGCAAGGTCTGTCAGGCTGAATTTATCCGATACGATACCTAAAAGCTGCGGCGCGAGGGATGCTCCCATATCACCGCCGGCAGCCATGAGCGCGTAAATCGCAACGCCTACGTTTTCAAATCTTTCTTCCACGTAAATAAGCGTTCCCGGCCACAGCATACACGTGCAGATTCCGGTCAGCGCGCAGGCTATAATTCCTACCACCGGGCTTAAAGACAAGCTTGCCGCGAAATAACAAACACACGCGCCTGCCATTCCGAATAACAGAAAGTTATATATGCTTTTGCCGTATTTTGAATACAGGGTCCTTCCCGTTCCAAGCAACAGCGCAAACAAGGCAACGCCTACAATATCCCCATAGACCTTAGGAACACCAAGGGCACTTTCAATAAATCCGGATGCCCATTGTGACATCGTACATTCAGCGGCTCCGCCAAAGAATATGCACAGGGTGCATAATACTATGCCTTTGTTTAATATCCTTACGCTCTTTTGTTCTCCGCCGAAATCATCCATCGGCGGGAGCTCTGCCTTCAAAAACATCAAATAATTGATCAAGGGCACAACCGACCAAAGCAGGGCGAGATACATCCAGTTTTCACTGCCGAACACCCTTAAGAACAGCGTGCTGAGTATTACAACGACAACCACGCCCCACGCAAACATCGAGTGCAGCTTGCTCATCTCACGCTCGGGATTTTCGCTTGGAATTGCCGCGATCACAGGGCTCATTAAAACCTCAGCGAGTCCCGATGCGACAGAAAATATCACCGTTCCAACAATTATCCACAAAAATGCCATTTTGGGAAAAGCTATCGGCAAGGCTGCGTATAATACAAGCCCGATAAATAAAACCAAAGGCATACTTCTTACAGTTTTATGTATGTTGAAATATTTAGTAAAAAAAGTAAATATCAGGTCAATGAGCAGCTGCGCGGAAAAATTTATTACCACAAGCAATCCGAGCAAGGTATAAGACAGCCCATACATATCCTTAAACGTAAGAAACAAAAGCGGTGACAGATTAGCCGCTATTGCCATTGTCGCGCCTGTCAGATAACAGGCATTTTTCACAAGCTTATATTTATTCATATCAAATCTCCGTTTTACAAACAAAGGCCCGATAAGACGCCGCGCCATACCGAAGCCAAATCCTGTACAATTATATCACAATTTCCATGCTTCTTCAAGTCATTTCGGTTAAAATATACACCTATTGACATTTTTTCAAAAAGAAAGTAAAATATATCATAGAAAACGATACGGGAGAATAAGCGTGAACAGAAAAGTATTTGAAGCATACGTCATAAGCACATATAGGGTAGATGCCGAGCATCCGTTTTCGGGCGACAGCGTCACCACCGTTTTCCGCCACAGCGACAACAAAAAATGGTTTGCTATAGTTATGACTATAGATAAAAGCAAGCTTATATCGGGAAAAAGCGGCAAGATCGACGTAGTCAACATAAAATGCGCTCCCGAAATAATCGACACCTTCTGGGAGGATGACGGGATATTCCCTGCATATCATATGAACAAGACACACTGGCTCACGCTTTCACTTGACGGTAGTGTGGAGGATGAAACGATCACATCTCTCCTTGCAATGAGCTACAGACTCACCGCCCCCAAGCCAAAAGCAAAGAAAAAATAACAAAAGTCCTTTGGATTTCCAAAGGACTTTTATATTAAACCTCGGGATAGCTCGGATATGTAAAGCCGCCGAGCCTTTCAAAGCCCTGCATACCCTCAAGCGAGCTTGCTTGGACCTTGTTTTCGATCTGAGCATCATCAAGCAGAGTGGGAAGGGTTGCGCATACAAACGGGCTTTTGTTTACAAGCGCACTTAACACCGCTTCGTGGCCGTTTATAATAAAGTTGTAGTTATGCGCACACACGACCTCAACGATATCACACGCGCTTTTGGGATTCATCACAGCGATACTGTCCTTATCTGCCGTAGGATAGAGCGACTTCGGCGAAAAATACATTTTTCTTCCGTATTTCTCAGGGCAGGCGCAAAAGCTTTCGTATTCGTCGTAGATAAGCTTGCAGATGTTTTCGGGTGTTTCGTAAGACGTGTCAACAACAAGATCGTAGTTGGCATAGCTTAAGTTATCGGTGCCGTATATCTGCTTGAAGCGTTCGTTTTCCACAAAACTTCTGAGTATAAGCTTTTCTCT
>JAFQPF010000159.1 GCA_017411885.1 Clostridia bacterium | reverse complement strand
TCATACGCGAGGTTGACCGGATGCTTAAGCGGCAGATTCCAGATAGGGAAGGTTTCAAACTTTGCGTATCCTGCCTTTACACCGCGCTTGTTTTCGTGGTAAAGCTGAGATAAGCAGGTTGCCATCTTACCGCTTCCGGGGCCGGGTGCAGTCACAACGACGAGCGAACGCTCGGTCTTTATATAATCGTTGGTTCCAAGTCCTTCTTCACTTACGATCTTTTTTACATCCGAAGGGTATCCGGGGATAGAGTAGTGATAGTATGTGCAAATGCCGAGTGCTTCAAGTCTTTTTCTGAATGCGATGGCAGAGCTTTGACCGGCAAAGCGTGTAATTACAACGCTTCCCACGTAAAGTCCGAAGCCGCGGAAGGCGTCGATAAGTCTTAACACGTCTTGGTCATAAGTTATGCCAAGGTCGCCGCGTATCTTATTCTTTTCAATGTCCGACGCGTTTATTACGATAACGATTTCTGCTTCATCCTTAAGATTGATGAGCATTTTGATCTTACTGTCGGGAGCAAATCCGGGAAGTACTCTTGCGGCGTGGTGGTCGTCGAAGAGCTTACCGCCGAATTCAAGGTAGAGCTTACCGCCGAAATCGGCGATTCGCTCCTTGATATGCTCGGACTGCATTTTTATATATTTATCATTATCGAAGCCCTGTTTTATCATAGCTAACTCCAAAACGTGAATTTAACAAAACAATATAATATTATTATATCACATATTTTAAAAAATGCAAGTGTGTGAGAGAAAGATTTTGTCTTTTTAAGGGATTTTGTTTTGGAGTAGAGGTGATGGTACCTGTTTTTGTTTTGTGTGGGCGTTGGTTAACCTTCCGGTGGAGTTACTTTCATCACGCGATGAAAGTAGGGGCGATTCACGAATCGCCCGAAAAAACGCGAATTTAATAATCCGATTATTAAAGTTTTGGAGGGGTGCGCGAGGGGGACTTTTCTCAAAAAGTCCCCCTCGCAAAAAAACATTTAATCAATACAAAAACTTCTCGTCAAGCGAAAGCTTGAAGTCCTTGGCAAGAGCTCGCATATTATCTGAAGTGATAGTCTGGCGCTTTGTGCTTGACATAGACATAACCTTAACGAGTATGGATGCGGCTTTTTCTACAGTATGCATAAGACCGAAGGTAGAATCGAAGTCCTCACCCGAGCAGAGCATACCGTGATGCGGCCAAATAGCCACGTTATAGGATTTAAGAAGCTCACCTGTTCTTATAGCGAGCTCACGGCTTCCGGGAACGAGCCATTCTGCAACGCCGATACCCTCGGGGAATACGACCGAGCATTCGGGCATCATTTCCCATATTTCGCGAGTGAACGCTTCATCCGTAAGAGGAAGCACGAACGTGAGCGCGATAGTGTTAACCGGATGCGCGTGATAGATAACGCGGTGCTTGCCGCCGCTTACAGCCTTTTTGGTTTCGTGGCTCATAAGGTGAGAGGGGATTTCGCTTGTCGGTCTTCCGCCGTTTTCAAGTCCCCAGACGATCTGATAATTTTCGCCCTTATCATCGAGCTTTATAATACCGATAGATTCGGTGGGATTTTTGATAACATTCTGGAAATATCTGCCTGTACCGGTGAAAATAAAATACTCACCTGCAACACCGGGTACGCTTGCGCCGATGGGATAAAATGGTGTGCTGTGGTCAAGCTCGGTTATTACCTCGCTTACGTCGGAGTCACTCATTCTGTAAGAAAGGTTTCCGCCATTGCGCTCGTGCCAGCCCTGATTCCAGCCGTCGTTTGCCATTGTGATAAAGCCTTTTACGGCTTTGCTTTCGATCACGTTCATTTTGTTTTCTCCTTGATGCTTTATATATTTACGTTTTCTTTTTCTTCTATTATGGTGATGCAGGGTACTCCTGTGCGCACAAGTAATTTTTGCACCATACCCTCCGCCCCTGTTATGCTTACGTTTGCGTTTTCGCTTATAAGCTCAAGCAAATATTCACAGCTTGAGGTATCTATTACGTTAACAAGGCTTAAATCAAGTGTGATGAGCTTGCCCGACTGAATATGCTTTTCAAGCTCGCTTGAAAGCTTTTCACAGTTAAGGAAGAATACAGAGCCGACGGGAGTAAGCTTTATCTGTGTGTCACCTTCTTCAAGTGTAAAATCGAGCTTGTAGCATCTGTATATGAACACTATCATCGAATATCCTATTCCGATAAGTATAGCGACTGTAAGATCGAATACAACGGTAGAAAGCATCGTGATAGCAAATTTTCCTATAGCGCCGTAAAGCTTGTGTGAGAATATGTATTTGATCTCGTCCCATTCGTTCATACGCCAAGCGGTTACCATAAGCACGCCTGCAAGCGCGGAAAGCGGAAGCTTTGCCATTATCGGGCCGAGAGCAAACATAGCGGCTAATAGTCCGAGAGCGTGGAAGATACCGCAAAGTCTTGTCTGACATCCCGATTTTATCGCAACGCTTGTACGGGCAATCGCTGCCGTGGCAGGAACACCGCCGAAAAGCGGTATGAGCATATTGCCGAGTCCCTGAGCGATAAGCTCCTTGTTGGCATCAAACTCCTCGTCCTTCATACGCGAAGCACTTGCGCCGCAAAGCAGGCTTTCGATCATAGCAAGGGCGGCGATCGATATTGCAGGTGAAAGATATTCGGTGATTCGCGCCCATTCTACCGACGCAAGAGTGAGTCTTTCGCTTAAAAACAGTGTCTTGGGTATTTCACCGACCGTTGCAACGTCAAGATCAAATACAACGCATATAACTGTTGCAACGATTATTCCGATAAGCGAGGATGGAACCTTTGCGTTCCACTTCTTCGGCCATACAAGCATAACCAAAACAACGACAAGTCCTAAAATTACCGAAAAAAGATCGGGCTTGAATCCGAGTGATGCATAGCTTGCAAGCTTTTGCAGAGCACTTTCTCCCACAGAGACCGTGCCGAAGAAATTATCTATCTGACCAAGCGCGATTATGATCGCGATGCCCGAGGTAAAGCCCGTTATAACCGGGCGGGGAATCATTGAAACAAGGCGGCCGAGCTTGAATACTGCCGCTAAAAGCAAGAGTATACCGGCGATAAACGTAACAACGAATACCCCCTCAAGCTTGAACTTGAGAATTATCGTTACAAGAACTGCGGACATAGCACCGGTCGGTCCGCTTATCTGGAAGGATGCACCTGAAAAAAGGCTTATGACTATACCCGCGATTATTGCGGTCACAAGTCCTGCCGCGGCGGATGCACCGCAGCTTACGCCGAAAGCAAGTGCGAGCGGAAGCGCGACAGCGGTTACTGTAAGTCCTGCAAGAAGATCGCGCAGAAGACTTTGAAAATTGTAGCCCTTAAACTCGTTTTTAAGCATTTGGGCGTATGAGGAGAACAGTTTCATAACATACCTCTGACAAATAATATAATACTGTAAAATTATACTACTTTATCAGATATAAGTCCATTTGTGAAATGAACATTTTTACAGATTATTATCAGCTTCGGTTTGTATATTTTTGGTATCCTCAGCATCGAGGCGTACTGCAAGTCGCATATACAAGCGCGATATTATCCCCGAAAGGGGATTTGTGATGACAAGCCTTGTCACAAATGCCGCGACAAAGGATGAGGCGAATACCATAGCTATCATTATAACGTGATGCTGTCTGAAGTACGCGTAATAGAAGGAATCAAAAATAAAGGAATAAAGATAAATTTCAAAGGTAGCTTCGGATACTGTGCGCGAGCACAGGCTTATAAGCTTTGATCTTACATCAATGTCATATAGTAACGCGAATACGCACACAGCCGTGAGCGCGATAGTGAGCGTGTTAAAGCCGTTCATCATATACCACGCGTAAGTCCCGCGTGCATGAGAATAACCAAAACAGAGAAAAAACGGTATTGCCGGCGCAAGCAGGGCGGCTAAAAGCCTTGTTATTCTGCCTACCTTCTCAAAGGGCTTATAGGTCGCAAAATACGCGCCGATGAAGTAATAGGTCAAAGGATAGAGCGACGTAAAGAATTCGGGGATTATATCAATTACTATACCGCCGTTTGGTGAATATGCGGGCGAGAAGCTCTTGAGCGTTTCGGGCATAAGTGTAAGGAAAATGAGAGTGAGTATAAGCGCAAGCCTTGCTCTTTTTGTCTTAAGCACTTCAAAAGCGGCGTTAAGAAAGGGAATGAGCAGGAAAAGCCCGAGGTACATTTCAAAATACCACGCGTAATCGTTTGCGGTAAAATCAAGTATCTTTGCGATAACGTATCCCGGGGTAAGAACAAGCGAGCTGTCATTTATCGCCTTTCCGATTAGCGAAAGCATGCTGATAAGCAGATAAGATATTCCAAGCGGTATGATCCCCTTGTAATAGGAAAACGAAAAACGCTTGTTTTTCTGTAAATATCCAGTAAGCATAATAAAGAGAGGCACACAGCAAAATGCAAGATGACGCACGTATAAATTTACTGCCCACCATATAGAATTCATATCCTCTCCGAGCGCGCCGTTAAGCGAAACAGAGTGCAATACTATTACAAAAAATATAGCACAGGAGCGCACGAGGTCAAGCCCTGCAAAGCGTTTCTTTTCCATACGTTGATTCCTTTCAAGCGTTATACAATAAAATTATACCACGGTCAAAGGAAAATTTCAACACCTTAAGAATAAAAAACAGGTGGCGTTTCCGCCACCTGTCAATATTATTCCATAAAGCTTATGAAGCCGTAGCTGTGCATAATTGCAAGATACTTTGAAAGTCGCTCGTAAAGCGGCTCGGCATTTTCGCCGAAATGCTCTTTAACAAGCGCTCCAAGCTCGTAAATGCTTTTTTTACCGTCCAAAAGAGGCCATATAAAGCTTCCCGTTTCATCAAGATGAATGTAGCTTACCCTCGGACGCTTAAAGAGCTTTTGAGCGATACGGTTAAACAAACCGGTATTTTCCTTTGAAAGAGTTACTATGCCGTTTTCGTCGGTGCTGTAGCCGAGATTTTTTGATCGCACGGGTATTCTTTCAAGGTAGTTTTCATTTGCTTTGTTTTGCTTCATATTCTTATTTGCGCTTTTTCCAGAGCGAGAACTTAAGCACGGTAAGGATGGTCACAATAAGAAGCACAAGTCCGCCGATATCCGAAACGAATGCGGGAATACCGATGCGTGCGGAAAGATCAAACAGCGAATCGATGCCGAATACTGCAAGCAGAGCTAAAAGTATGCCTACAAGTCCTTCGCCCGCGATCATACCCGAGCAGAAAAGGATGCCGTCGTTTACGATAGCCTTCTTGTCTTCTTCGTTGCGCTTAAGCTTGTCAAGACCGAGTCTTACAAGTCCGCCGACCATTACGCAGGCGTTAAGCTGAACGGGG
>JAFQPF010000158.1 GCA_017411885.1 Clostridia bacterium | reverse complement strand
TTATCGGTATCATCTTCGGCCTCATCGGCGGTCTCGTTGAGCTTTACGTGCTTATCGGAATCATTCTTGTAGTTCTTGATTATCTCAAGGTACTTAAATAAGAAAAAATAAGCCCGGTCACACCGGGCTTATTTTATTTGTTATCGTTCATTCTTCGTGCCATATACACAAAAGGTGTGTCGGCAAAGCTTGTTATCATATAAATCACGTATCCAAAGCCAATAATGCTAACGAGTGTTTTCAGGTCATAGACTCCGGCAAAGGCGCAAACGTTGAATAAAACCGTGTTGATAAACTGTGTGATAAGCGTCGCGCCATTATTGCGAAGCCACAGATACGCACGCTTATTGCCGGAATGCTTTTCGGTTAATCTCCAGATTTTATGGTAAAGCCACACGTCAAGCTTTTGACATATTGCATACACAGCAAGGCTTGAAAGCATCATTCGCGGTGTGTTTGAAAATACGTTCTTTATCGAGCTGTGTACGAAATCCGCTTCGCTCGGCATGAAAAGCAGCCAGCTTTGCGATATAATTATAAATAATAACGACGTAAATATACCAATATTTACAGCCTTGTTTGCATACTTTTTACCATAACACTCACTAAGGATATCGGTAATCAAAAAGGTTGCGGCAAAAAGAACGTTGCCGAGTGTCTGTTCAATTCCGAAAGCATTTACAAGTATCATAACCTCAATGTTTGCGCTGATGGTGAAAATCGCAGTCATAATATACAGACCGCTTTTACCGAAAAGCTTAAAGGCAAGCAAAACGGAAAAAAAGTAGACGGGCAAAGACAATACAAGCAAAATTTCGTTTAACATATCTCCTCCGAGAGGGACAAAAAGAGAAAATATCCGCAGTATTACACTACGGATATACAAACGCTCTTTTGTTCCATAGTTTTGTTTAAGGACAGGATGGTTTCGAACTGTCCGAAGCTATTATATCACAACTTAATTTTTATGTCAAGGGGAAGTGCTTGTTTTCAAGCTCCTTGTCACCACTACGGATTATGTCTACGCTTGCGTTTATAACCGACCACAAATACGGGCAGAATTTGTCAATATTCCATACAGTTATACCTGCGTTTTTATTATTGCATACCTGCTGTAATGTCCCAAAAATACTTCTCGGATCGTCAAAGACCACCGTATGTGCTTTACTTTTGCCGTCAGTATATTCAAAATAAGCGTTATTATGTCCATCATATAAAATCTCGGAATCCGTATCGCCTGCAAGCATAATAGATGCTGAGTTAGATAGTATTATCTGATTGGAATAATCTGCGATTGTCATATCTACTCCGCAGCCTCTTATCGGGTAATATACGCTTTTATCATTGGTTGATAATGAGCCGCACAAGCTTCTTGATAGCGTTATAGGCGTTAAAGTAACTGCGTCAGTATGTTCAGACAGGCTACCGTCTTCGTACATATCACAGTAAACGGTAATAAACAAAACCTTGCCGCGACTGTTGCATATATTCTTAAACTCAGATAAAAAGCCTTTGCAAACAGATAACATATCGGGAGAAATTTGACCAAGATCTATATTTACACCATCGTATCGCTTACTTAATATATAGCTTTCAATTTCACTAATAAGTGCTTTGCGAATACTTTCGCTTGCAAGTATCCGGTTGTTGTGCAGATCAATATGTAATATCGGCGCAGTTCCGTAAAAACGCGAAAGCTCAATGGCTTCGATATCCTTCTGTGCTTCAAGAGCTCCGTTATCTGTTACGCTTGCACCTATAACCGTGAGATAAGTCAGATACGGTAAGGTTTTTCTGAGCGTTTCTTTATCTATATCGGGATATGCGCAGGCGTTAGTCGAGATCTTACCGAGCTTTTTGCCACTGCAGGCAAGTGTAATTATACCGTCACTTAGTATTTCCTGCTTCGCATTGAGCCACTGATTGTTTTTGTAAATAGAATTAACACTCGTGTTTCTCTTAAGAGCAATCTCAAGCAGATTGTCACCGACCTTCACAGGATAGACCGCCTCAGGTCGTAAAATTACAAGCGCACTGCCTGTTGGCAAATTATCAGCGTCAACTATACCGTTATCACGTATGATCCTTTCTATGCTTACACCAAGCTCTTTCGCGATACTGTAAAGCGTGTCGCCTTCTTTAATTACGTATATCTCCATAAATCCACCCTTTCTGTTTTAATAACAGAATATGCAAAATAAGCAAAAGGTTTGAATATCTACTTGAAATAATAAATCAACTGTTGTATAATAGAAGTATAAATTATATAAAGGAAAAAATATGATCGATTTCAGAGAAATAAAGGTTGCACTTGCACCTCTTGCAGGAGTAAGCGATTATGCCTTCAGAAAAATATGCGCCGAGCATAATATGAAATATTCTGTCACCGAAATGGTATCGGCTAAGGCTATGCACTATAAAGACAAGAAAACCGCAGAGCTTGCATATATCCGAGGGGACGAGGGCAACACAGCGGTACAGCTTTTCGGCAGCGAGCCCGAAATAATCGCCGAAGCCGCGCAAATGATTGCCCAAAACACTTATGCGCACAACAAAGGCTCAAAGATACCGTGTGCTATTGATATAAATATGGGCTGTCCTGTACACAAGATAGTATCAAACGGCGAGGGAAGTGCTCTTATGAAGTCTCCCGAGCTTGTCGGTAAGATCATTCGTGCCGCCGTTGATGCTCAGAGCCTGCCGGTGACCGTAAAGATACGCGCAGGATGGGATGATAAAAGCATAAATGCCGTGGAGATCGCAAAAATAGCGGAATATAATGGTGCTTCGATGATCTGTGTTCACGGCAGAACACGCGAGGAAATGTATATTTCAAGCGTGCGCCGGGATATAATACGCGAGGTTAAAGAAAACGTAAGCATTCCTGTATTTGCAAACGGCGGTATTATGAACGCCGCAGACGCGCTTGACATGCTTGAACACACTCACGCTGAC
>JAFQPF010000157.1 GCA_017411885.1 Clostridia bacterium | reverse complement strand
GTTAATAAAGGCCAGCTTATCGGCGCGGTTGGAAACAGTGCTATGATCGAGATCGCAAATGAACCGCATCTGCATTTTGAAATGACGGCGGCAGGTGCTTATATTGATCCGCTTACAATGATAAACGGAGTAAGCGTCAGCGTAATGAGCGAAAATATTGTTGATTAAAAGAAAGGACGGTCAAGCCGTCCTTTCTTTGTAAAAAAATTGTTGACAATATTAAATAATAGGAGTATAATATCAGTATGCTTTGTAAAGCAAATTTGTATTAAAGGAGAACTGTTACAATGGACTGTCCCGGGCGAAGTAGAATTACACTTAATATGAATAAGCAGACGGTCTTGGCGGCAGTATATCCTTTTATCACCGCTTAGGCTTTTCCTTGCGTTGAACTCTTGGAATAGCCTTAATATTACCGTCCCGCTTTTTGCGGGTATTTTTATGCCCTTTTGTGTGATTCATACTTTTAACTGATCCTGAGTAAGGAGGAAAAAGTATGCAGAATACCGTAATTGATTTAATTGAAGCAAAAAGCTATAAGGCGCTTATCGATATGTTTATCGAAATGAACGATATAGATATCGCCGAGCTGTTCCAGAGCCTTTTTGATGATGAGCTTTTAGAGCGCGACCGTTTTATATTGCTTTTCCGATTGCTTCCCAAGGATAAGGCGGCAGACGTCTTTTCCTATATGGATACCGATATGCAGATGCTTTTAGTATCTGCCTTTACAGATAAGGAGCTTGGTTCTGTCATAAACGACCTTTACGTAGATGATACGGTCGATATGATAGAGGAGATGCCCGCTAATCTGGTATCAAGAATAATCGCTTCGGCAAATAAAGAAACAAGAAACGATATAAATACAATACTGCGTTATCCAAAGGATAGTGCAGGATCGCTTATAACCACGGAATACGTTGCCTTAAGGCGCGATCATACCGTGGCACAGGCATTTGATTATATAAGGAAAACCGGCGTTAACAAAGAAACCGTTTACACGCTGTATGTAACCGAAAACAGAAAGCTTATCGGCGTGCTTTCGATGCTTGATCTGCTCACGGCGAAGGACGATGAGCTTATAGAGGATATAATGGAAACAAACGTTATATCTGTCGAAACGCACGAGGATAAGGAAGTTGTTGCAGAAACGCTTTCCAAATACGATTTCGCGGTTATTCCGGTCGTTGATAAGGATATGAGAATGATCGGTATCGTAACCTTCGACGACGCGTTTGACGTTATTACCGAAGAGGTGACCGAGGACTTCGAAAAGATGGCGGCTATCGGACACAGCGACGAGTCGTATTTTAAGACCTCTGTTTTCACCCACGCAAAAAACCGTATTCTCTGGTTGATGGTGCTTATGCTTTCGGCAACGGTCACAGGAGCGATAATTGCGCGCTATGATGCCGCTTTTGCCGCTGTGCCGCTTCTTGTATCCTTCATACCGATGATTACAGGTACGGGAGGAAATTGCGGCTCACAGACCTCCACGATGGTAATACGCGGTATGTCGCTTGGGGAGATCAGACTTAAAGACTTTTTCAAGGTTTTGTTTAAGGAATTAAGAATTGCGCTCTTGTGCGGCTTTGCGCTGTCGGCAGTCAATGCAATAAGACTTATTTTCACCTACCGTAACGATCCCGGTGTTGACGGATATAAGCTTGCTCTAACCGTAAGCCTTGCGATAATGGCAACGGTAGTTATGTCAAAGGCGATCGCCTGCATACTTCCTATGCTTGCAAAAAAGGTAAAGCTTGACCCTGCGATCATGGCATCCCCGCTTATTACTACAATAGTTGACATTTGCTCTACAATGTTATTCTTTTCGCTTGCTACAGCAATATTCAGTATTACAATTTAGTAAAGCCGCCCATATGGGCGGCTTTTTGCATAATACAAAATCTCCTTGAATATAAATGTAACGATATATTTTGTAAGGGAGAGTATTATGAATACAGAAAAGAGCTTTATCAAAACCGAAATAACGGCTGTAGAAAACGAAATATCCGGCGATTATATTTTGCCCGATTCATTTTCAGACGTAAAGAATATACTCAGCGCAAGAGGCAGACTTAAGGAGATCAAAAAATATTTCGGAGCAAATGATGCCGAAATAAGCGGATGTATTGTGTATAATATAATGTTTACAGCGGTCGATTCAGAAGGCAGGGAAGAAATATGCTCTGTTTCATTCAGCGATGACATCAAGTACAATTGCAGATATAAGAGCGCGCAAAATGTAGGCGTAGGCGCACTTGTCAGACTGCGCGACGTGTCCTGCAGAATGGCAAATCCGCGAAAATTCAGCGTAAAAGCAATGCTTGAAACGGTAATGTTTGAGGATATAGATACAAGCGCGTATCCGGATATAACTCAAAGCTCAACTAAGGAATGTGTAATGCAATATAAATGGGGTGAGATTGACGTTTTAAGATGTAAAAGCGCAAGTCTGTGCGAGCATAGCTTCAGCGATAACATTGAGCTTGATTTGAAATCACCCGAAATTGAGAAGATTATACACTCAGACGTAGCGATCAACGTGCGTGACGCCCGCGGAAATGATATAAATCAATCGATTATGAAGCTGTCCGGCACTTTGTGTGTAAATCTTATATATCTTGATACAGAGGGGATCAACAGATCTGTATCAAAGGAGGTGGGCTTTGGTATTTCGGTAAATGAAGATGAAAGCGCAATGATAGGTGAAATCAATTCGGAAACGCTTGTGATTCCGACGGTATATATATCAGAGCTTAACGTAAACGTAGGTAAAAACGGATACGGCGAAGCGAAGGTCATTGAATTTGATGCGGATTATGATATAGAGCTTATGCTTATATCAAACTCGAAGGAAGAGTGTGTGATCGATGCATATTCAACCGAATATGATACCGAGTGTAAATTTGAAGCACTTTCATATCTTAAGCCGGTTTGCAGACTCAGAAATAATTTTACTTTCTCTGATACGCGCGACAGAGGAGAGTATGGGATCGATAATGCGGTAATATTCAACACATCACTACCGACGCTTTCTGATATCTCAGCTTCCAAAAATGCTCAAAATGTCACGATAGGCGGTAAGCTTGTGAGCAGAATAGCACTTGCTGATGAAGAAAACAAACTAAAGCCTAAGGAGATATCAAAAGGCTTCAGCTACAAATCAAATGCAAATATAAGTGAGGACGAGATAGCTCTTATCGGAAGCGCGACTGTAGATAATAATCGCGTGCGCGCAGATAGCGAAAGGGTATATAGTGACGCTGAAATATTTCTTGATTATCTGCTTGCCACCAAGGAAAGCATCCGTGTATGTAAAGGTGTAAGCCTGAGTGAAAAGCCGTGCGTTAAAAATTCAGATGTAGTGTTTTGTATATATTATCCTTCGGAAAGCGAAACACTCTGGGATATAGCAAAAGCGAAAAAGTGCACAGTAAATAGTCTCAGACACTTAAACCCGGGAGCTGAAATATCTCTTTCCGAGTCCTTGATCATAGAATAAACATAAAGGTATGACCGTTTGGTCATACCTTTTCTATTGTAATATTATCAGGAGCTATCGTCTCGCTTGAGCATATTGAATACGCGTACCCAAAGGCTTTGCCGGAAATAAAGTTGTACTTTGAACACGATCCGTTTACAGTACATCTGATATTATCTTCAATCGTAAAGCTTATTTCGGAAAGCCGCTTTGAAATGCCGATACCGAGAGCCTTGACGTAGGCTTCCTTGAGGGTCCAAAGCTTGTAAAAATCATCGGGACTTGATATATACGATGCTTCTTTGTCGCTAAAGCACTTATTAAGTATCTTAGGCTTTATTTCACCAATGCGCTCGATGTCTACACCTATAGGACTATCTGAAATTGCGCAAATTACCGCATTATCGCTGTGGGCAAGGTTAAAATGAGTATCAGAGTTACTAAAATAAGGCTTGCCGTATTCGTTTTCTCTGATTATGCGTGCATCAAGTCCTTGATATCCGTTTTCTTTAAGTATTGAGTCAAGTAAATCGTAAGCTACTGACGACGAAGCGCGACGGGCGGCGTTGTTTATCAATGAAATTTTTCTGTTTACATATTCGTTTTGGGTGTTTAATATCGGCTCGCGCGGTAGCGAGTTATAGATAATAAGCTTGATTTTAGTCATTATACGCTCTCAAATAATTGGATTTTTTTCGTAAAAGGTATTGAAAAGTAGAATGAATTGTGGTATAATCAATAAGTCACGCGCCGGTGTGATGGAATTGGCAGACGTGCCGGACTCAAAATCCGGTCCTGGCGACAGGGTGCG
>JAFQPF010000156.1 GCA_017411885.1 Clostridia bacterium | reverse complement strand
TGGACTTTGTGCGGAGGCGTATGCGGAGTATACGCCGAGCGACAGAGGACTTTCGTATTATACCGTGCGTATCGGCAAGCTCTGGGCAATGATGCTTGATTGCGGTGAGGATAAGGATGATACACACGAGGAATACGGCGGAACGGTAGAGTGCCACAGATTCAGACTTAATGAAACAGAATTCATAAAGAAGGTCATAAAAAATGCGGAAAGCGAATACGCCGCAGAGGGAGTGGAGTATAAGCTTGTAATGTCACATGTGCCTTTTTGCAGAAAGGGTGTGCCGCCGTTTGATCTTGAACCGGAAATATTTACCGAATGGTGCAAATTGCTTGCGGAAAACGTAAAGCCTGATCTTATGCTTGCGGGTCATCTTCATAGGTGCTTCGTTGCAATGCCGGGCGGAATTATCGATTCTTACGGACAACCCTCCCCGGTTGTAGTAGGTTCAATGCCCTTTAAGCGTGAAAACGATGAAAAGGGCTTTGTGGGATGCGCGATAAGTCTTGAAAAGGGTGTGGCAAACATTACGTTCAATGATGACAACGGAGTAATCTTCGGCAGGGAAAGCGTGAAATTGTGATAAAAGCGGTAATATACGACCTTGACGGTACGCTTCTTGATACGCTTTCGACCATAACCTATTACGGTAATAAGGCGATGGAGCATTTCGGTCTTGCAGGCTTTGAAGATAAGCGTTACAGATACTTTGTCGGTGACGGCGCAAGAGTGCTGATAAAAAGACTGATCGAGGCAAATAATGCCGATGCGAAAGAGTATTTCGAGCGCGCGTTTGAACATTATAACGAGATCTATAACGCCGCGCCGTTGTATCTGACCTCGCCGTATGACGGTATCACCGAGCTTGTGGAAAAGCTCGGTGAAATGGGCATAAAGCAGGCGGTGCTTTCAAATAAGCCGGATTTTGCGGTAAAAAGTAACGTAAGCCATTTCTTTGGCGATAGCTTTGATAAGGTCTACGGCGCGCGTGACGGCGTGCCGCTTAAGCCCGACCCCGCGATGCTAAAAGCCTTGCTTGCAGAACTTGACGTAACGCCGGATGAATGCATATATGTGGGAGATACCGACGTGGATATGAAAACCGGACGTGCCGCAGGCGCATATACGGTCGGCGTGCTGTGGGGCTTCCGCGACAGGGCAGAGCTTGAGGCAAATGGCGCCGACGCGATAGTATCAACTCCTTCCGAAATCGCGGATATAATAAGGAAAATAAATGGATAAAATCACCGTTGTAATTATCCGTGTTGTAGGGGCGAATCACGACTTGCCCGTGTAATCGATTTTATCAACAATATTTGCCGTTTAAAGCCTTCTCCCACCGGAGAAGGCTTTAAACATAACGTAGGCGGCTCGTAGGAGCCGCCTGTTTTCATATATTCAAGGCAAATTCACGAAGCGCATTTTCTTCCGCACTCACCGTGCCCGAAACCATACTGCCGGCGCCGCCTCCGCGCGCGCCAAATTTTTCCTTCATAAGCTTGAGCGCATCACCGGCGTTTATTCTCGCACCGTCGCGTGATGCAAGGATGAAATTATACTCTGTGTCCGACTTTTTGCAGAACACTGCGCATATGCCGTCTGTGCAGAGCGTCGCCGCGTTTGCGTACTCGCGCATCATATCAACGCCTATTGTGTCCTCTAACACAACAATGCTTTTTTCGCTCTTTTCAAGTAAGGCGATCATTCTTTTTACCGTCGCCTTTTTAATTTCAACAAGCTCGCCCTTGAGTCTGCCGTTTTCTTCAAGCAATCGCTCAACGCCCGATACAACGTCGACCTGCTTGAGCGAGGTCAGATTCGATATTTCGCGGTTGCGCCTGTATCTTTCGCCATAGTCGCGAAGCGCACGCGCTCCGCAGAGCATATGCACGCGGATACCGCCCTTATAATGAATGAAATCGAGTAGCTTTATAATGCCGATCTCACCGGTACGCGTGACGTGAGGTGCGCAGCAGGCGCAAATATCAATGTCGCCGACCGTGACGATGCGCACGTTTTCGGTTAGTTCAAGCTTGCTTCTGTAATCAAGCTCTGCAAGCTTTTCAGCTTCGGGAAACTCGCATATTATCTCTATATTGTCGTAAACCGCGCGGTTTGCAAGAGCCTCTATGTGCGCAAGCTCTTCTGCACCAAGCACGCCGTCAAAATCAAGTGTAACGTCGTCGCGTCCGAGATGAAAGCCGACGTTGTTAAGCCCGTAAAGCTTGTGTATAAGCCCCGATACGATATGCTCGCCCGAATGGCATTGCATTTTTTCATATCTGTCCTCAAAATCGATCACTCCGCGAACGCTTGTGCCGGCTTCAAGCGCACCGTCTGTGATATGCGTGATAACGCCGTCCTTTTCGCGCACGTCAAGAACACGCACGCCGCCGAGCATACCCGTGTCGGCGTATTGCCCACCCTCGCAGGGGAAGAACGCGGTCTTGTCAAGGACTATGTTAAATCGCTCACCGTCGCGCTCGCAGGAAAGCACGGTAGCGTCAAATTCGCTCATTTTATTATCAAGGTAGTAAAGCTTGTCGGTCATATCATTCTCCGATAGGATGTTTTTTCTTTATTGTAGCAGATATCTGTTTAATATGCAAGTGCGAATTTGCATTTAGCTATTGCAGATAGTGAGAAAATATGTTAAAATGAAAATTACGGTGAGTGTTTGCAGACTCATGCGTGTATAAACTATGGAAACGAGGGAAGGTGACGCTGTGCCAACGGGTAACGAGCTGTTTCGTGCTTACCTTGACGGTGACGATTCTGCCTTTGACGGTATAATAAAGGAATACAGAGAAAACCTCATATTTTTCGTGATGAGATACGTGCGCTCGGTGTCTGTAGCCGAGGAGATCGCGCAGGATGCTTTTGTCGAGTTGCTTATTCATAAGCACCGATATAATTTTTCCTGCTCGCTCAAGACCTATCTGTTCACGATAGCCAAAAACAAGGCGATAAATTATTTAAGGCGCCGCAAATTCGTAAGCGACGACGAGATAGACGTGAATACCGAAAGCGACGAGCGAACCCTTGCCGAGCAAGTTATAAAAAACGAGGAAAATGAAAAGCTTTACAAGGTGCTTGACAGATTAAGCGAGGATTACAGGAGTGCGCTTTATCTCGTTTACATAGAGGATCTGTCCTATGAGGAAGCGGGCAGAGTAATGGGCAAAAACAAAAAGCAGATAGAAAATCTTGTTTTCAGAGCGAGAGCATCTGCGAGAAAAGAGCTTGAAAAGGAGGGCGTGTACGGTGAAAACAGAGCTTGAATTTATATCGGGCGTGTATGAAAAATACCAAAAAGAGCAAGAAATAAGACGCAAGCGCGTGCGCACGCTTTCCTTGTGCGCGACACTTTCTGCCTGCGCGTGCGTAGCCGTGGTTATTTCTATAAGAACGGTACCGATATTGCTTGACGGCGGTGCAAAGACTGCCGAGGACGCGGCGTATACGCATACGTATACCGCGGCAAGTGTGAGTGCCGACCGAGCAATTGAATATGAGTTATACGATGCTGAGCTTGCCGTAGAGGAAGCGGCGGAAGAAGAGGCATATGAAGCAAGCATGGCACCTAAGGCAACGGCTTCAGGTTCCGAGAGAGAAGCACAGAATGGGGACGCAAAGATCATCGTCAAGAGCGCAAGACCGAAAAACAAAGCGGACGACAGTCTTTTCGCCGCGGCGGTGTCAGATAGGCTTGTGTGCACTGCCGGAATAAACGGAGATTTTTCCTATAAGCTGCCCGAAGAGCTTGCAGAGGATGCCGTGGCGACAGGAGTAAACTGTGCGATCGACTGTGAGATAATAAGCGAAAACGTGTCCGGATCGGGCGCGGTCTACGGCGAATGCGACAAGGGATATTACGTAAGCTTTTCCGCCGATGATACCTTGTTTTTGCTTATAAAGGATACCGAAGCGATAGCGTCAGACGAACTTAAGGCAATAGCAGAATCCATAACCTATAACGTAAAATAAAAACACGCCTGCGGAAGATCATCCGCAGGCGTTTTACGTTGCCATATAGTTTAATTTGCTTACATTCGGGAAGCGAATATTTCACGCGCCGCAGGCGTATTTCAAGTTTCGCCAAAACTTCTCACTTGCCGTAGGCAAATTTCAATGAAAAAAGCATCGACTATGTCGATGCTTTTTTCTATGGGGTGAGATATCGGATTCGAACCGACGGCCTTCAGGGCCACAACCTGACGCTCTAACCAACTGAGCTAATCCCACCATATGGCGTGCCTTGAGGGACTCGAACCCCCGACCTACTGCTTAGAAGGCAGTTGCTCTATCCAGCTGAGCTAAAGGCACGTATTTGTTGTCAACGCAAAATATTATACCATAACAACACCGTCTTGTCAATAGCAAATTAAACTTTTTTTCAATAATTTTCTTGGTGGAGAGAAGCCGTAATATAAGCATAATAACTAAACTGTAATAGCATAATTTATGCCCGGAGAGATAAAAAATAAGGCATACTTGCATTTTGCGTTAAAATGTGATATACTATACCGAGTGTTGATACTCAAGCTGTGAAATTACAAAAGTACATCATATTACAAAACGGAGGATAATTTATGTCCGTAAATCAGAGCTATAAGGATGCGCCCGCATATAAATACTTTGAGCGCATCTGCGAAATTCCCCACGGCTCGGGGAACGAAAAGGCACTTGCCGATTATATCGAAGCCTTTGCAAAACCGCACGGTCTGTATTCATACCGCGACAGCTTCGATAACGTGTTTATAAGAAAAGAAGCGGCTCCCGGCTTTGAAGCACGCCCCGCTGTGCTTTTGCAGGGCCATATTGATATGGTCTGCGAAAAGAAGCCCGAGGTGGATTTTGATTTTCTTAAGGATGGCATACGAATAAAGGAACAGGACGGATGCCTTTATGCAGACGGCACGACCTTAGGTGCCGACGACGGTGCGGCGGTAGCGATAATGCTTGCTATACTTGAAGATAAGGACTTCAAGGCGCCGGCTATAGAATGCCTGTTTACCACAAGCGAGGAAACCTCGCTTGTAGGTGCTACAAACTTTGATTATTCAAAGATAAGCGCAAGAAGAATGATAAATATTGACACAGAATGCGAAGGCGAAGCGGTTGCAGGAAGTGCCGGAGGCGTCAGATGCAGGCTTACACGTAAGCTTGACAGGGAAGATGCCGGAGACGGAGCTTTGGGCGCCGTGATCACGCTTGGCGGACTCAAGGGTGGTCATTCGGGAACCGATATCGGACTTGGCAGACTCAGTGCCTGCGTTGCAATGTCAAAGCTTCTTAAGCTTTTGGGCGAAAAGATCACGCTTGTCAGCATTCTTGGCGGTAATATGGACAACGCGATAGCACGTGACTGTACGGCTGTCGTAACCTGCACCGATATTGATGCGCTTAAGGCGACAGCATCCGATTTTGAAGCTATGCTAAAGGCAAAGCTCAATGATGAGGACAGCGGACTTTTCATAAAGGTTGAAGAAAACGACGTTGTGCAGCCGCTGTCGGCAAACACCTCAAGCGACATAATTGCGCTTGCAAACGAAATAAATCACGGAGTATACGCTATGAGCCGTGATATGGAGGGGCTTGTTGAAAGCTCTGCAAACCTTGCCTCCTTTAAGGAGGATGGCGATAAGCTCCGTATAACCGTGTCTGTGCGCTCTTCGGTTGCCGCATCTCTTGAGGCGATGAAGGAAAGCCTTGCACAAAAGGCAGAAAAATACGGCTTTGATATTGCCTTTGAGGGACAGTATCCCGGATGGCAGTATGCTCCCGAATCTCCCCTTATTCAGATATTCAAGGATTCGTATAAGCGTTTGTCGGGCGCAGAGGGAAGAGTCGTAGCAATACACGCAGGCCTTGAATGCGGAGTTGTAAAGGCGTTTGTTCCCGATATGGATATTCTTTCCGTAGGGCCTACGATAAATGATGCACATACTCCCAATGAGCATATGGACATCGGCTCGTTTATGAGAATCGACGAGCTTGTCAGAGTTATG
Source organism: Clostridia bacterium (assembly GCA_017411885.1). Next base: position 2,539 of record JAFQPF010000156.1, on the reverse strand, counting down.
ATTAACGAATAAATGATTCAAAAGAGCCTCCACCGGAGGCTCTTTTGTTATGCGCCGTGTCAAAAAAACATATAAATATTATGCGTTTTTTGTATTGTGCATGCCGGGATATGGTGATATAATTTATTTGTATTATTTTATTTACAAATTTTAAGGAGGAAAAAACATGTCAAAGCAAAAATCCGTATTGCGTATGCTTTCAATCATAGTTGTCTTTGCGATGCTTTTTTGCGTAGTACCCGTTAGCGCAAATGAAAGCATTGCATATACGCTTGAGGTAGGAAGCGTTAGTGTGGATATGGACAAAACCGACGCTACGGATGGATACTATAATGTATCTGTCCCGATCGAATTAACCCAAAATGCAGGTCTTATCTCAATAACCGCAGAGGTGACCTATGATGAAGCGATTACGCTTACAGGTTGGAGCGAGGGCGAGATATTCCCAATATCAGAAGGTGACGTTTCTGAGTATAACATAAGCTCTGCACTCAGCACAGACCTCGCAAAGAACCCATATAAGATCATGTACGTTGCTTCTACGGTTGCAACACAGTTTTATTCAACGGGAACACTTATGAGCCTTAACTTCAAGGTTCCTTATAGCGTAAGATCACTTGATTATCCGATATCGGTAAAGGTGACCTCGCTTATTACACAGGATGACAGTCAGGAAACAAAGCCTGCATCCGAGGTGTCGGAGCTTGCATCAGTTGTAAGCGGCAAGATTTCGATGAAGACCGAGGGCTCAGGTGTAATACCTGTCGCACTTTATGAAGCAGAGAATATCAATGTTGGTATTGATAAGGGCGCAAACAAGTTCCCGACCGGTAGCGCAGAAGTGGTGAATGTATCAACCAAGTATGCATACCAACACCTATTGCCCGGAGACATTACAAAGGTAATAGATGCAGTAAGATACGAGCTTAAGGTTACAAACACGGCATTAAAGCTTTCTGATGCAAGATACGTTAAGATCGGATACAGAACCAATTCAAACAATAACACTCCTCTGGTAGGTGTGTGGATCAATAACGGTACAAAGGATATCCGTGTATATGATAAGGCGTTTGCGACCTTTGAAAAGAATGACCTCTGGGGAGAAACTATCTACGATCTTCAGCAAAATTATACCGGAAGCTCTGACTCGTCAATAGATCTTTCCAACGATGCTTCCGCAGACTGGACCTCCTTAAAAGATAATTTCTTCAAGGGTGTTTGTCTCAGAGCATATGGCGCTAACAATAGCGTGATTGCAGAAGGCTCTTACTTTGATGTAGCTTATATTGCGCTCTTTAATTCTGCCGAGGATGCACAAAAGTATACATACTTCAAGACTGCAACGGTTGAATTTAAGGACGGAGATACTATTCTTGCAACCAAGAACCTTGTTGTGGGTGACAGACTCGTATACCCCGAAGAACCCGAAGTTGCGGGCAAGGCATTCGCAGGATGGGATACACAGGAGGGTACGCTTCTTCTCGGTGATACCGTCGTAAATGCGATATTTAAGGAAGACGCGAAGGTTAACGTAAAAATCAACGCACAGAATGGTACGTTTACCATAAACGACGGAGAAGCGATCAGCTCTTATGATGAAGCTGTCGGCGCGGGCGAAACGCTTGAACTCGTTGCAACACCTGCTACAGGTTACAAATTTGACGGTTGGTATGACGTAACAGGTGAATCGGATGAGCTTATCACAGAAGAAAGTGAATACTCCTTGTTCGTAAAGGCAGCTTGTGAGCTTGAAGCAAGATTCGTTGATGTAAATGCTCCGGAAGCACCCGTAGCAGTGTTCGATCTTTATGCAAATAAGGATACGAAAAAGCATGTGGTTAACTATGCTAAGTTCTCCACTCATGCATACAGTCAGGAAGACAATGCATTCAAGTTCACGGGAAATGGCTCACATAACGGTAAGGATATGGGCATTTCTCCCGACAATGTAGATTTCAGTGACGCAGGAGATGCTGCAAGAAAGGCACTTATCGATAGTGAAGCTGATATCGGATATCTTGTTGTTACCTACAGAAACCCGCAGGGTATGTCGAGCATTAAGCGCCGTTATATAGATAACAGTAAGCAAGACATCAAGGAAGATGTAGCTCTTTTGAACAGCGGAGATGATTATTACAGCGTCATTATTGATGTTTCGGGTCAGAGACTCTGGTTCAGAGATTACTATGATACGGCTAATGTTTCTAACATAGCATTCTATCCTTTCTCATCACTTGCCTCGGATGATACAAATTCATATGACCTCTACCTCCGTTCTATAGCACTTACAAGGGATCTTAAGGATGCTTACGGCTACTGTAAGTCGCTTGTTACTGCAGGGGATTCTGCAGGCTACCACTTAAACGGCGGAGATCTTATCACGGATGAGGTTGAAATTGAAGAATTTGACCTGAAGATCAGTGCTCAAAACGGTACGTTCACAGTAAACGGCGGAGAAGCGAGCACACTTGTTGAGAGCAAATACGAAAAGGATTCAAAGCTCACTCTCGTTGCAACGGCAGCAGAGAACTATGAATTT
>JAFQPF010000155.1 GCA_017411885.1 Clostridia bacterium | reverse complement strand
TTTATGGAAGGCACCCCTTCTGCTCTACTTTATTGTGTATAGCTCACTTTCCCCCGCGGTATTCAGCAGGCGTGGCGCCGGTGTATTTTGAAAACGTGTGATAAAAGGTGCTTCGGTCCGCAAATCCCGAACGAGCCCAGATTTCATCAATTGAAAGATCTGTTGTTTTGAGGAGCGAGATCGCGCAGTCAACGCGTTTGCGGCTGACGTATTCGGTAAGTGACATTTGAAACTTCTGCTTGAACATACGGCTGAAATAAGAAGGGTTATAAAAGCATTTGCTGGCAAGAGCGGAAAGAGTAAGCTCGGAATCGAGATTTTGGTCGATGTAGTCGGAAAGCTCACTCCAAACGCCGTTTATCTCTTGCTGACGGATGGACGGCTCGGTCTTTCTCAGCATTTTTGTGATAAGGATGTTCATATAGCTCTCAATGACCTTATTGCTGAGACGCAGCCCGTCGCTGTGCTCCTGCAGCATGGCGGAAAGGATGTTTTCGATATTCTTTCGCTCATTTCCGAAGAAGGATATAAGCCCGAAATTCTTTTCTCCGCGCATTTCATCGAAGGCTGTGAGTGAAAGAAGGGAAAAGGCGTTTTCCTGCGTTATAATGGAATTTCCAAGGGTCTCCGGGGAAAAGCAGATGTTTATGAAGCGAAAATTTTCGTGTGGAACGAAGGCGTGTATACTGCCGTAATTTATAAACAGCATATCCCCGTGCTTGACTTCATAGATCTTGTCATCGACCTTTTCGGTGGCAGTACCTGAAAGAACGTATATGATTTCAATAAAGTCATGGCGGTGTTCCTTTTCCGCGTGAGCCATATAAGCGGAGAACATTCCGATAGAATCGCCTTCTTTTATGTATTCTTCCGTAGTGTAGACCTTCAAAGCTTTAGATCTCCTTTCGCTTCCTTCATCTTAATTATATCGCATATAAATGGATTTGTCAATAAAAAAGGGATGCATTTTTGCATCCCTTTAACTTGTAATGTTATTATATCTTGCCGTCCTTATACTGCTGGATAAGCTCCTTGAGTCCTGAATTTGCCTGGTCAATAATACTGTCGTACTTGGAAGCAAAATTGTTTGATTTTTCAGTTCTGACTATTGTGCTGATCATAAATCCGATTCCGCCGAGAGAAGCGCTGTATTCATATGCGAAGTTCTTGGTGAGAACGGATTTGATCGTATCGTGCTGACCTGTGATGATGTCTATCATCTGAGCGTCGAGGTCATCACGGGTGTAAGCTGTCTTAAGCGCTGTTTCATAGTAAGAGATAGCAACGCGGCGGTAGCTTTCTGAGCAGAGCGCCTCAATGACTGCGCTGACCTCTTCATTTGCTCTGTCTATATCAGTGGAAACGGGAACACAAGCCATGGTAGATGAGTTGTGGATAAGTGTTCTGTACTCCTCCTGAGCCTCATCCCACTTAGGATAGGGAAGGATACCGAAATCGGATTTCATTTCACGCTTGGTATCTCCGAGAACGGAGTTCAGAGTCTGAAGCTCGAATATTGTGAGATTATTTGCGAATGCTCCGCTGTATTCTGTTGGAATATCGGTGAGCACACCGTTATTTTCATAGCAGAACTCGTACATCATATTGGTGAAATCAACGGATTTATCATTATTTATGTTGAAAACCGGCATACCCTGCGCGTTTCTTTCGTAAATGACAATGCCAACACCTTCTCTGAAGTGGTGATGAGCTTCTGCATTTTCACATACGATACCGTAAATATCAGCGGTTCCGTCGCCGCCTCTCTCAATTCGAGAGTTCTTAACAAGACGAGCAAACTCTTCAAGAGTCCATTTTCCGTCCAGGACCTTCTGATAAAGCTCCTCACGGTCCTTGTTTGGAGAAAGGTACTGCTCATACAGATCCTTGTTGTAGAAGATAACGCCGCAAGTACCGATACCGCTTATATGGATATCACCGTAGAGAAAACGGTAGTTGTAGTTGTCAACGGAAAGCTCCATTGTAGCGTCCTCATACCACCATCTTTCACTGATGTCTATGTACGCGGAATCGTTCATATTGTGGAAGTAGTTGAAAAGTTTCTTTTGGATAACGGTGTTATTTGAAGTGAAAGCCGCTTCCCAAGCGGTTGACATGGTCTGTATTTCTCTTTTCAGAACGTCGGAAGCCTCCTGCCAGGATGTCGTACCGGAGGGAATGAACTCGATTTGAACGTTCAGACGCTCTTCGACCGAAAGGTTTCTTTCATAAATTTTTGAATAGACTATGTCTGTGTTTTCGCTGTCTCCCCAGATATTTTTATCTTGGTCTGCTCTTGTGAAGAACGAAATGGTCTGGTTTTCAAGGTCATAGTCGTCGGGAATACTGTCTGCAGCTCTTTCGCGTGAGCTGTCATCATAATAATACTTTTCCGTAACGTCAACATCCGGAGTTTCTTCCTTTCCGCAAGCGACGAGCAGAGGCAGTATCATACAAAAGCAAAGGAATAAAAGCAGATATCTTTTCATTGTTATAACTTAGATCCTTTCAAAAAGTATTTCAACATACTAACATTGTATCACACAGGTGTATTTTTGTCAATATTAAATAAAAAAACTTCTCGCAGACCTGCGAGAAGTTTTTTAGGATTCTATTATATCTTGCCGTCCTTGTACTGCTTTATAAGCTCCTTCAAACCGGATTCAGCAGAACCGATTATAGAATCATATTGCGATATGAAGTTCGTTGACTGGTTATTTATAAGAGTGGAGAAGATCGTTCCTATTTTGCCAAGAGAAGAACTGTATTCAAATATAAAATTCGACGTGAATGTCGATTTTATCGTAGGATGCTGACCGGTAATAATATCGATCATCTGAGCAGACTGGTCATCTCTGTTGTAAGCGGCTTTGAGGGCGGTCTCATAATACGCGATAGTAACTCTGCGGTAGCTTTCGGATGCGAGAGCTTCGATTGCCGCGCTCACTTCTTCATTTGCTTTTTCAGTATCGACTGAGATAGGAATGCACACGGTTGTAGCTGAGTTGTGGGACAGAGTTATGTATTCCTCTTGAGCTTCATCCCATTTTGGAAAGGGCAGGATTCCAAAGTCATCACTCATTTCACGCATATTAGCTCCTAAGATATAACTGAGACGCTTAAGATCGAACATTAC
>JAFQPF010000154.1 GCA_017411885.1 Clostridia bacterium | reverse complement strand
GAAGCACTATCATTTTGGTTTTCGGCGTTATCGCCGCCTTAAGCGCTTCGGGGGTAAGCTTGAAGTTATCCTCCGCGCGTGTTTCCACGAATACCGGCTTTCCGTGAGCAAGCTCAACGATAGGTCCGTAGCATACGAACGACGGCTGAGGTATTATGACCTCATCATCGGTATCCACAACGGCACGCACAGCCATATCGATAGCTTCGCTTCCGCCGACGGTTACGATGACCTCACTCTTAGGATCGTATTTGAGAGAAAAACGTCTTTCAAGATATGCGGCGATCGATTCTCTGAGCGCAGGCAGACCGCTGTTGCCCGTATAATAGGTCTTGCCCTTTTCAAGGCTTTGTATTGCCGCATCTCTTATATGGCGTGGCGTGACAAAGTCAGGCTCGCCGACCGTCAGCGAGATGACGTCGTCCATTTCGACAAGTATATCGAAAAATTTTCTTATTCCCGACGGCTTTATATCACTTATCCGCTTCGGGACTATGCCTGTGTAATCAATCATATGGAAAGCTTCCCTCTTTCGTCCTTTTCGGGTGCGTCGTATACAACGCCCTTGTCCTTATATTTCTTCAAAACGAAGTGAGTCGCCGTGGCTGTCACGTTTTCGATAGGAGCGAGCTTCTGCGCAACAAAGCTTGCTACCTCCTTAAGCGTGCGTCCCTCTATAATGAGTGCAAGGTCAAAGCCGCCCGACATAAGGTAGACCGACTGAACCTCGGGATAGTTATAGATCTTTTCCGCGATCTTATCAAAGCCGCCAACACGCTCGGGGATGATCTTAAGCTCGATCAGGGCACTTACGTATTCACGGTCGGTCTTATCCCAGTCGATAAGTGTTTTATAACCGAGGATAACTCCGTCCTTTTCGTATGAGGTGATCGCCTTTTTGATGTCGCCCTCCTCCTTATCAAGCATAGCGGCTATCTGCGCGCTTGTAAGTGTGCTGTCATTTTCAAGAATAGTTAAAAGCTTATCCATATTTTTTCTCCTTAAGTTTGTCAATCGTTATTCTTTGATGCTTTTGTTACCTTATCGCGTATCTTTTCGCTTGAAAGTCCGTATTTTTCCGCTATATCGCGTGCGTAGGATTTCCCATCCGGTACTGCCCTTACGATTTCAAAGCTACGCTCACTTCCGTGAATACCTGCAACAAGCGTATCCACCGCGACTCCGCCCTCCTTCGCGCAGGCAGCGTTTATCTCGGGGACTGCCGCAGAAAGCTCGTGAAGGTGGGTTGAAAAGAGGCATTTGCATTTTGCAAGAGAGAAGCCTGTCAACACCTCGGATGCGATATAGGAAGCCTCATACGAGCCTGTAGATGAAAGTGATTCATCAAGAAGCACGAGCGAATATTCGCTGATCTTATCAAATATCGCGTTGAGTCGTTCGCATTCCTCTCCAAGTCTTCCCTTGTCTATGGTATCCTCCGCCTCGGTCGGGAAATGCGTGTACATTGAGTCAACCGGGCTTATCACCGCCCTGTCTGCGGTTACGGGAAGTCCAAGCTGTGCCATCGACTGAATAAGTCCGAGCGCACAGGTTATTACCGATTTACCGCCGCGGTTAGGTCCGGTAAGGATGTATATCATTCCGTTTTTGTCAAAAACGAGATCGTTTTTGACCATTTCGGTATCTATCTTCATCGCCACGCATGGATTATATAGTCCGTAAAGCTCGCACGCCTTGTCCTCCATAGGCTTAAGCTCGGGATAGCAAAGCGTGAGTCCCTTCGCTTCAAGCGCACGCAAGAGCTTTGTACTTTTTACAAGAAACTCGATCTCCGGCACGATGCGGATAAGGAAATCGGTATTATCAAGCACGTATGAGCGAACTATATTGCGCCACGATTTTACCGATGACTTGAAAATATCCGAAAGCGCGTTGTTAAATGCGTGTGTGAGCGCGATCTTCTGATTGTCGCTCTGACTCTTTAAGAAAGGCACAAGCGGTGCGATGCAGGTATAATCGTCGTCCTTGAAATCAAGGCGGAGTATCTTGTCGATAACAGTTCCCGATTTGAATTTTTCGGGGTTAAGGCTTATAACTCCCGCATCCACGGGGCGAAGCTCATTATCAAGGTTTACGCCGATCGCGATGCTCTTTACCTCGTGCACCTTTGAGGTAAGCTCGTCAAGCTTGCGGTTAAGGTCCTTGTAATACTCGCTTTCGGAAAGCTCGCTTACCGCATCAGCCATAAGCCTGAACGCTTCGCTCTTCACCTTATCGCGAAGCGGTAGGAAATCGCGCTTGAGCTTTTCGATACATTCTATGTAAAGCTCTATTTCGGTTATGCTGTAAAGATAGTTTTCGGTAACACCCGTTTCACCCTGTATACGGCGAAGCTCGGTTATATCCGAGAGCATCGGAAGTATATCTAAAAGAAGCTTTGAAAGCTCGGGCGACTCTATCATATCGCGCACCGTTTCCTGTCGATACTTTATGGTATCAACGTCCGCGGTAAAATATTCGGAAAGCGTACTGTTTTTAAGGCTGATCAGATAATCAAGCTCTATCGCCTCGACCGTTTCACGCGATATGTCTACCCTTTTTCCCTTAATATTTTCGGGATCGGGGAATATAAGACTGAAGGGCTTTGTAATCATATGCGCACCCTGCCTTTCGGGATAATTTTATAATAATTCATTATATTATACCACTTCTATAGTAGAATTGCAATAGGTTACGGCTCTTAAATTACAAAAAAATCGCCTGCGACACACAGGCGATTTTTACTTATCTATTTCTTTTTT
>JAFQPF010000153.1 GCA_017411885.1 Clostridia bacterium | reverse complement strand
GGCAGGCTGATTGTTGCTTCTGATATCGTCGTATGCGGCAAGGACAATATTGTTCTTTGTGCCGTTAAGGTAAGGCGTAATATCGAAAGAAAAGGGAGTATAACCGCCCTTGTGCTCACCGACATAGTGACCGTTTACGTGCAATTTTGCGCGGTAATCTACCGCGCCAAAGTGCAGTATAACCCTTTTGCCCTTATGCTCTTCGGGAATTACAAGGTCGCGTCTGTACCATACGCAGAGCATAAAATCGGTGTTGCCGATACCCGAAAGCTTGCTTTCGGGGCAGAACGGAACAGTGATCTTACCTGCAAGGCTTTCCCTTCGCTGAAAGCCCTTGGCTTCGCCGCACATTGAATTGTCGATCTCAAAATCCCATTCTCCGTTAAGATTCAACCATTCGCTTCTGACAAGCTGAGGGCGCGGATATTCGTTTCTCGGTATCATAATTTTTCTCCTTTGCAGTGTATAAGGATATTTACAGGTTAATTATACAATTGCCGATCCCCGATTACAAGTGGTGAAATGATTGAAAATGTGAGGAATATAATTTGAATGACGTGAACACTTATCTGTCCTTGGAGAGTATACGGTATTCGCGCGGAGTTTTTCCGGTGAATTTCTTGAATAACGTATTGAAGAATTTTATATCATTATAACCTACGTATTCGGCGATGTCGATTATCTTCATATTGCTTTCGTATAAAAGTCTGCGAGATTCGTTGATACGCATCTGCTGAAGATATTTTGAAAAGGGCATACCGTGCTCCTCTTTGAATTTACGGCTGACGTAAGGCACACTGTAGCCTGTGTTTTTGCACACGTCCTTGAGTGTGATAGGCTCCTTGAAGTGCTCTGTGATATATTTGCATACGTCCTCTGTGCTTTTAGAGCTTGCATAGCTTCCGCCCTCGGGGGAGGCTTTTCTGATCGTTTCGATAATTATCTCTATGATGTGGCACCTGATAGATTCAAGGTATCCGAGCTTTTTTTCTTCGTATTCGGTAAGTATCTGTGAAAGAAGCTCGCGTATTTTTCCGCTTTCATCGTGGAAAACGCGGTTGGCTATTGCAAGAGGAGTTTTACCGTTTGAGCATTTGACAAGATAGCAGTTGAGTATTTCGGAAAAGCTTTGGGCGTGAACTAACATTCTGTCTACGAAATCGGGCAAAAAGAGAAGATTCTGTATCATAAATTCGCAGTTGTCGACCGGATCGTAAGAGTGTACGTCGCCAAGGTCAATAATTATGTAATCGCCTTTTTTAATAAGCGTCTTTTCGTTGTTCATACCGTGCACGGCAGAGCCTTCGAGCACATAGGCAAGCTCAAGAAAACGGTGTATGTGCGGATTTACCTCTGTATGCACTCTTGTAAAGGTTATCACCTTTTCATTAGGGTCGATATATTTTAACACATATGCGCTTTTGGTATTGCATTCAGTATAGAACGGATTTTTCATAAAATCACCCCCTGAAACAGCTCAAAATACACCCCAAAAATGTCAATATTGGGTATAGATTTATTGTAAACCATTTGTTATAATAAGTCAAGAGGATATTTTCGAAGGGGGATAAAAATATGCTTTACAAGAAGAAAAATGCGCCGTATACGGCGGAGGATTTCAAAAATCCGGCTACCGAATACAGAGGCGCGCCCTTCTGGTCGTGGAATACAAAGCTGACGCCGGATATGTTAAGGCGGGATATAGCCTGCCTTGATAAAATGGGCTTTGGCGGCTTCAATATGCATCCGAGAGCCGGAATGGCAACAGAATACCTGAGCGATGAATTTATGGACTGCGTTTCTGCCTGCGTTGATGAGGCAAAGAAGCGCGGTATGTACGCCTGGCTTTACGACGAGGACAAGTGGCCATCCGGCTTTGCGGGAGGCTATGTTACAAGATTTCCGAGATTCAGGGCAAGATTTATCCATTTCTGCGAATACAAGGTTGAAAGTATTGAAAAAGAAAAAGCTATCGAAAGCGGAAAGCCTTATTTTCTCGGGGCTTACGATATAGAATTTGACACTAATCACCGTATGATAAGCTACAAGCGCATAGGCGAGGACGATGCGGCACAAAACCATAAGCTTTACGCGTATTGCGAGTGCGGTACAGATGATCCGTGGTTTAATAATTCAACCTACGTTGATACGTTACGAAGTGAAGCTATAGAAAAATTCGTAGAGATAACCCACGAAAGATACAAGGACTGTGTAGGAAATGATTTCGGCGGCGTGATACCTGCCGTATTTACCGATGAGCCGCAGTACAGTGGAGTTCACTGTGAATATCACCTTCAAAACAGCTCCTTCCCGATTGAAATAAACAGCTTCTTTTGCTTTGACTTTGACGAAAGCTTTGAGAAAAAATACGGTTATGATATTATCGAAAAGCTTCCCGAAATAATACTTGAAAGTACAAGCGATATCCTGCCTGTTGTGAGATATCATTATTACGATCACTTAAGCGACCGCTTTTCTGAGGCGTATTCCAAAACCTGCGGAGACTGGTGCGAAAAGAACGGACTTATCTTCAGCGGACACGTGAACGGTGAGCACGGGCTTGATTATCTTTCCGCGTCAACGGGAGATCCGTTCAGATTCTATAAGCATATGCAGATACCGGGAGTCGACGTGCTTTGTGATAAAAGAGAGTTTATGACTCTCAAGCAGTGTCAGTCGGCGGTTCATCAGAACGGACGCGAGGGTATGCTTTCGGAGCTTTACGGCGTTACGGGCTGGGACTTTGATTTCAGAGGACATAAGCTTCAGGGTGACTGGCAGGCGGCTTTGGGCGTGACCGTGCGCGTTCCGCATCTTTCCTGGCTTTCTATGAACGGCAGCGCAAAGCGCGATTACCCCGCAAGCATCGGACGTCAGTCGGCGTGGTATACAGAGTACCGCTACGTTGAGGATCATTTTGCGCGTCTCGGCTCGGTGCTTACGCGCGGAAAGCCGCACGTAAAGCTTGGCGTGATATTCCCGATAGAGAGCTATTGGCTCAACTTCGGCCCGCACGATCTTACCGCGGATAAGCGCAAAAGGATGGAGGAGGACTACAATCGCACGCTTGACGGACTTTTGTTTAATCTTATCGACTTTGACCTGATATCCGAGGGGACTCTTCCGGAACAGGTCGGAAATATCTCAAGCGAGCTTGAGATCGGCGAGATGAAATATACGACTGTGCTTGTGCCTGCTCTTGAAACGATACGCACATCGACTATTGAAATACTCGAAAAATTCCTTGACAACGGCGGAAACGTAGTTTTTGCCGGAGGATGCCCCACATATGTGGACGGAATACCCGGTGACAGAGCGAGAGCACTTTATGAAAGAAGCAAAAAGTGCAGACTCACAGGCTACGATATCTGCGAGGCGGTAAAGGATGAGCGTATCATAGACGTCCGTCTTGCAAACGGTATGCGACCTTCAAATTTTCTTTACAACATGCGCCGCGAGGAGGATTGCGACTGGCTCTTTATTTCGCGCTGCGTAAATCAGAGACCTCCAAACGACTGCTCACGTCCCGACAGTATTAAGATCAGCATAAAGGGCGAATATAAGCCGACATTGTACGATACAGTAAAGGGTGAGATAAAGCCGGTCGGATACCGTATAAGCGACGGATATACATATATTGAAACGGTTTTATATTCGCACGATTCCTTGCTTTATAAGCTTGAAGCGGCAAATGAAGTCGGATACACAGAGGCGGAAAAGCCTTGCCCGCGCCTTGTTGAAGCGCTTGATTTCAAGCGTATGGTCGGATACACAAGAAGCGAGGACAACGTGCTGATGCTTGACCGTGCGCGCTGGTCGCTTGACGCAGGGGAGCTTAACGGAGAAGAAGAACTGCTCCGAATAGATAACCTCTGCCGTAAGGCACTCGGTATGCCGCAAAGACCGGCAGGACTTCCGCAGCCGTGGGTGCTGCCGCCTGAGGTTATAGAGCATAGCGTAAGGCTTGTATTTGAAATAAACTCCGATTGTGAGCTTGAAAATGTGCATCTTGCAATTGAAAAGGCAAAGGAAATCAATATCAGCTTTAACGGAGAGAAGATTGACAATACTCCTGACGGATATTATGTTGATGAATGCTTTGATACCGTGAAGCTTCCGACACTGAAAAAAGGATTGAATACGCTTGAGCTTGTTCTTCCGTTTGGAATGAGTAAATACATTGAATGGTGTTATCTGACAGGTGATTTTGATGTAGAGCTTAAGGGCGTTATTGCTACGCTAAAAGAGCCGTCACACGAGATCGCATTCGGAAGTATAGTGCCTCAGGGACTTCCTTTCTACACGGGAGCGCTTACCTATAAGGCAGGACTTGACCTGCCCACAGGCAGAGCGAGTGTCAGAGTTAACAGATACCGTGGAGCTATCGTTAAAGTAAGCCTTGACGGCGAGGACAAGGGATGTATCGTATACGATCCGTATACGCTTGACCTCGGCAAGGTTGAGGCAGGGCGTCACGAGATCGAGTTTACCGTGTATCTTACGCGCGGAAACACCTTTGCCTCGGTACACAATATATCGGGC
>JAFQPF010000152.1 GCA_017411885.1 Clostridia bacterium | reverse complement strand
CAGGCTCAACCGGTACGAATGCCGACAGGCTTGCGCTTGTAGGAAAGGGTATACCTACGGCGGTGGTAAGTGTTCCGCTTCACAATATGCATACCTACAGCGAGGTTGTGAGCGTAGACGATATATACGAGTGCGCAAGACTTGTTTCTGCCTTTGCGAAAAGAGGTGTAGTCGGTGAATAAGGAAAGAATTGATAAAGAATTAAAAGAGCTTTGCCTGCTTTTCGGACCCTCGGGATGTGAAAACGCCGTTGCCGATTACGCGCTCAAGGCGTGCGAAGGGCTTTATGATGAATGTATAAAGGACACTCTCGGAAATATTATATTAAAGGTAAAGTCAGACAGTAACAAGCCGCCCGTGATGGTATCGGCGCATATGGATGAGGTCGGCTTTATGATAAGCGATATCGACGAATACGGATATCTGCATTTTCAGAACGTCGGCGGAATAGTGCCGGCGGTTCTTCCCGGCAGGCGCGTGACGGTCGAGGGCAAAAACGGCTTGTATCTTCCCGGAGTGATATGCTCAAAGGCGATACATCTGCAGTCTGCCGCCGAGCGCGAAAAGCCAAGCACACCCGATTCACTTGTTATAGATATTGGCGCAACAAGCCGCTATGAAGCGAAAAAATACACCGACGAGGGCTATTTTGCGACATTTGAATCGGAATATACAAGCTTTGGCGAAAACGGCGAATATATCAAATCAAAGGCGATAGACGACCGACTCGGATGCGCGGTGATAATTGAGCTTTTGCACAGTATCCGTGACGGTGAAATAAAGCTTGACCGTGATGCTTATTTCTGCTTTACAGTACGTGAGGAGCTTGGACTTTCGGGCGCGCTTGCGGCAGCAAACAGGATAAAGCCCGAATACGCGATCGTGCTTGAAACAACGGCGGTAAGCGACGTGGCGGACACACCCGATTCACTTAAGGTGGCAAGCCTTGGTGAGGGCGGATGCGTGCTTATAGCCGACAGATCTACGATTTACGACAAGGGATTGTTTGAGCTCGCGCAAAGGCTTGCGCGTGAAAAGGATATAAAATGCCAGGTTAAAAAATACGTAAGCGGCGGAAATGACAGCGCGCATATACACAAAAGCGCGCACGGTGTTAAGACTATTGCATTGTCAGCACCGACAAGGTATCTGCACTCCGCATCATGCGTTGCAAATATTAACGATCTTTATTCTATCTGCGGGCTTGCAAAAGAGCTTTTGCAGTCATTTTAAGAAAGGGTGATAATATGACCGAGCTTATAAAGAAGCTTATGAAGACAGGCTCCGTATCGGGAAGAGAAGCAAAAATTTCAGAGATCATAAAAAAAGAGACAGAGCCTTACGCGGACGAGATTTATACCGACAATCTCGGCAATCTTTACGCGCACAAAAAGGGTGACGGCAAAAAGCTTATGCTTGCCGCGCATATGGACGAGATCGGCTTTTTCGTGACTAATATAAAGGAAAGCGGTCTTGTTGAGATCGCACCTGTCGGCGGTATCAACTATATTTCGGCGGCGTATTCCTGCGTCAGCTTTGAAAACGGCGTGCGCGGCGTTATAGTACCCGAGGGCGGCGTTTCGGGGAATGACCTTAAAAACGGCGAAAAATATTATATAGACATCGGTACTTCGAGCAGAAAACAGAGTGAAAAGAAGATAAATATAGGCGACTTCGCGGTATGTGAAGCAAGCCTTACAAGGCTTTACGGCAGAAGATACGCGGGCAGACCGTTTGATGACCGTATCGGATGCGCGGTGCTTATAAAGTGCCTTGAAAACTTAAAGTCCTGCAAAAACGATGTATACTTCGTATTCACCGTGCAGGAGGAGGTCGGATGCCGCGGATCGCTTCCGGCGGCATATAACGTAAGACCGGACGTTGCTATAGCGGTAGACGTTACCGCAACGGGTGACGTGCCGGGCGCAAAGTCAATGGCGGTAAAGCTTGGCGGCGGTGCGGCGATAAAGATAAGGGATAACTCGGTCATCTGCGACTATGAGCTTGTTGAAGACTTAAAGTCGCTTGCAAAGGAAAAGAATATAAAGCATCAGCTTGAATACCTCCCCTTTGGCGGCACAGACACCGGCTCTATTCAAAGAAGCGCGCAGGGAGCGATCGCAGGAGCCGTATCAATACCTACAAGATACATTCATTCGTCGGTCGAGATGATAGATATGGCAGACGTTGACGCTTGTGTAAAGCTGCTCGGCGAGTTTATAAGAAAGCCTCTGTGAAAGGAAAGGATATATGAACTTAAGACTTGAAGAAATAGATAAAGCCGCATCAGCGGCTCTCGGTGAGGTCTTTGCCGAGGTTGACAGAATATCGTTTAAGAACACCGTCAAGGTGATGGATGCCTTTCGCGAATTCAAGGTGAGCGAATCGCATTTTGCGCCTACAAGCGGTTACGGCTACGATGATAAGGGACGTGACACACTTGATAAGATCTACGCAAAGGTGTTTGATGCCGAGGCGGCATTCGTGCGCCACAGTATCGTAAACGGTACTCACGCGCTTACTATAGGCCTGTCAGCTTTGCTCAGACCTGGTGACATTATGCTTTCGGTCACAGGCAAGCCCTACGATACCCTTGAGGAGGTCATTGGCATCAGAGGAGAAGCCGGAAACGGCTCACTTGCCGATTTCGGTATTGAGTACAGGGAAGTGACTCTTAAGGATAACGGCGATATAGATTTTGAGGGCATAAAAAACGCGCTTGATACATACGGCAAGCGTGTAAAGGTAGTATTTATTCAGCGTTCAAAGGGCTATATGATCCGCCCGACACTTACGGTCGATCAGATAGGCGAGATCGTAAAGCTTGTAAAAGCACAGTCGGATGCTTACGTTGTGGTTGATAATTGCTACGGCGAATTCGTTGAGGAAAAAGAGCCTACAAGCGTGGGGGCAGATATGATAATCGGTTCGCTTATCAAGAATCCGGGCGGCGGAATGGCTGAAAGCGGCGGCTACATAGCGGGAAGTGCTCGTGCGGTAGAGCTTGCCTCATACAGACTTACGAGCGTTGGCATCGGACTTGAATGCGGTGCGAGCCTTGGTCAGACAAAGAGTATGTACAAGGGCTTCTTTATGGCACCTCATATCGTTGCACAGGCAATAAAGACCGCGCATTACGCGGCGTATGTCTTTGATGCGCTCGGATATGAAACCGAGCCTAAGTATAACGAAAAGAGAAGCGATATAATACAGATCGTAAGGCTTGGCAGCGCCGAAAAGCTTATTGCCTTCTGTGGAGGAATACAGAGCGCATCTCCGGTTGATTCCTACGTTGCGCCGATGCCCTGGGCTATGCCGGGCTATGCCGATGAGGTAATAATGGCGGCAGGCGCGTTTACGTCGGGCTCGTCGATCGAGCTTTCGGCTGATGCACCCGTGCGTGAGCCGTACCCTGTATATATGCAGGGCGGACTTACTTTTGAGGCAGGCAAGCTTGGTATACTTTCAGCGGCAGAGCGTGTGCTTGAATGTCCGGAGCCCGGACAGGCATAACGCGGCCCGGAGCCCGGGCGGGCAAAAAGCAGTCCGTAGCACGGACAGGGAAAAAGCGCGTGGGGATTATGCAGATTTTAAGTCCTAAGCCCATACCCCAATATCTCATCAAATTTGGTATTACAAACAATTCCCACCAAAAACGCATTTAATTTAAAGCCTTCCCCTTGAGGGGAAGGAAAGACTTCGCTTGCGAAGTCAGGATGAGGTGTCATAAAAATTTAAGCAACTCCTCATCCACCGCTTGCGCGGTCCCCCTTCTCCCGCAGGAGAAGGCTTTAAATATCTTCCACCGACGAACGTATCCGACCGAATGGTCGGTGCTGAGCGAACAAATGCAGTCCACTCATCGCTGACGAACGTATCCGCCGTATAGGCGGTGCTTATCTTGAAATTCCACCATAGGGAAAGGGGATACCAAAGGGGAAAACCGAAAAGGTTTTTCCCCTTTGGCGTGCCTTTGGTTACTTTCATCACGTGATGAAAGTAACTCCCCCGGAAGGGTAAACTAACGCTTCTATAAAAGAACCGATATGGAGCAAATCTCCATATCGGTTCTTTTATATTACACTATGTATTAGTCTTCGAGGTCCTTTTCGTGTTCAGCCTGAATGTCTTCAAATACAGAAAGCATAGGCTTTACGTCCTTGCCCTTGATCTTGCGGTCAACGTAGTTTTTGGTGATCTTCATAACGAGTCCCGAAAGAACTACGACACCGATAAGGTTGGGGATCATCATAAGACCGTTGAATGTGTCCGAGATGTCCCATGCAAGGGAAGAGGTCATAAGCGCACCGAAGATTACTGTGATAACGTGGATTATCTTGAATACAAAGGTTGACTTTGTTCCAAAGAGATATTCCCATGCCTTTGTACCGTAGTGGTCCCAGCCGAGAACGGTTGTGAATGCAAAGAGGAACATTGCGATTGCGATGAACTTCTGTCCGATATCGCCCCAGCTGAATACTGTGTTGAATGCGCTTCCGACCAAAGTCGCGTCGTTAAGACCTTCAGCCATAAGACCTGTGTTAAGGTCGTATACGCCCGATGTAAGAACTACAAGCGCTGTCATTGTGCAGACGATCATAGTGTCGGCAAATACCTCGAAGATACCCCACATACCCTGCTTAACAGGTTCCTTGATGTTGGAGTTGGAGTGAACCATAACCGACGAACCGAGACCTGCTTCGTTTGAGAATACGCCTCTCTTGAAGCCCTGTGTCATAGCCTTGCCGATAACCGCACCGATTCCGCCGCCGACAACCGCCATAGGTTTGAATGCGGTAACGAAGATTACCTTGAATGCGGGAATGATCTGGTCGTAGTTGACACCGATAACTACAAGGCTTCCGAGCACGAAGAGTACTACCATAAAGGGAACTACCTGCTCTGCAACCGATGCGATTCTCTTAAGACCGCCAAGCACGATAAGTGCGGTGAGAGCCATGATTACAATACCGATGATGAGGTTGTAAAGTGTAACCTCGTCGTAAAGTACAACGCTTGAAAGAGCCTTGATATCAAATGCAGTTGCAACGTTTGCAACGATCTTGTTTACCTGACCCATGCTTCCGATACCGAAGGAAGCGAAGATTGCAAAGATAGAGAAGAGTACGGCAAGAACCTTACCGATGCCCTTGCAGCCTTTTTTTGCTCCAAGACCGTCTGTAAGATAGTACATAGCGCCGCCCGACCATTCGCCGTCCTTGTTCTTACGGCGATAGTAGATACCGAGCACGTTTTCGGAATAGTTTGTCATCATACCGAAGAATGCCGCAATCCACATCCAGAAAACTGCACCGGGGCCGCCGATTACGATAGCCGCCGCAACGCCGGCGATATTACCCGTACCGATAGTAGCGGCAAGGGCTGTACAAAGAGCCTGGAAGGGAGAGATCGATTTCTTGTCCTTGCTATGACCGATAACGTCCTTCTTGAAAAGGCTTCCGATAGTATGCTTCATCCAATGCCCGATGTGTGTAACCTGGAAGCAGCAGGTAACAGCAGTCATGATGATGCCGACTGCAACGAGCAACCAAACGCCTGTTTTTGTCCATACGAACGTATTTATAACGTCGTTGACCTTAGCAAGGCTTTCTAAAAACTGTGACATAAAAATTCTCCTTAAAGAAAAAATTGAAATAAAAAATAGCCGGATAAATCTCCGGCTAATAAAAAACAAAATATACCCAAGTAAAACTTCGGGTGTTACTCTGTCCTTTTGCCTGAGAGATTGGAGGGAATACCTCTTTGCACCTTCGGCACCCGTTACGGGATTCTCCAGAGAGCCATCCACCTGCAGTCTTTGATGCTTTAGCATCACCTGAAAGTTTTACTTCTTCGGTAAGCACAAGTGCTTTTTTCTGCAGGCTTCACACAGCCTTTTCTATTATGTAATGCATTATAGCAGATAATTCGACATTTGTCAACACATTTTTTCGTTTTTGTTAACAGTATATCAAAAAAGGCTGAATAATCAGCCCTTTTCGTAATATTCGTCCCAGATCTCGTTGATCGCGCTTTGGTTTTCAAGCATAATATCGCGGCGGTTATACCCGATATACGCGCAAAGACTGTCGATGATGAAAAGTTGGGAAAGTCTTGAAACGGTTGAAAGCTTGTTGATCTCGGTTTCGCCCGATACCGCTATCAGCGAAAGATCGCATATCTTTGCAAGCGGGCTGTCCGGGTAGCAGGTAATGCACATAGTCTTTGCTCCGCGCTCTCGCGCAAGCTTCATCGTTTTTATGATATTGTGCGTTCTTCCGGTATAGGAGATCGCAATTGCAAGACAGTCACAATCAAGCATTATTGCCGAAACCGGGCTTATGTGCAGGTCGCATACCGCGTTTGCACAAAATCCGAGCTTCATAAGTCGGAATGCGGCATCGTTTGCGATCGGCGCAGAGCTGCCGGTGGCGTAAAGCTCGATCCGCTTTTTTACACCGCATATAAGCTCTGCGGCGCGTTCAAGTTCGCGGTTATCGATAAGCTCAAGTGTGGAATCAAGAGAGGACACGATATTGTCCCTCATTTTACGCATGGCATCCTTGGGCTTGTCATTTTCGACCACGTTGTCGAAAATAAGTGCCTTTTGCGAGCTTAAGCTTTGCGCGATGTTTATCTTGAGCCTTGTGTATCCGTCAAAGCCAAGCCTTGCCGCAAAGTTTATAACACTTCCCTCGGAAACACCGGTTTCCGCGGCAAGCACTCTCAAGGGCATATTCACAACCTTTTCGGGATTTTCGAGAATGTACGCGCCAAGCTTTTTTTCGGTCGCAGACATTGTCGGAAGATCCCTCATTATAATATTAAGTCCGTTCTTTTCGTTCATAATACTCCCCTTTTTCTGATGTCGTCACTTAATTGTCAAATCCTTTTGTAGCCGAAGCTGTTTATATTATTCATAATTACAGCCTCGCGGTCGTTTGAGGTGAAAAGTATGCACTGTGTGTTTTTTGCGCTTATGTCAAGAAGCCTTAGCATTTGTGTAAGTCTTGTATTGTCAAGGCGCGAAAAGCTTTCGTCAAATATTACGCTGGGCGTGTTATTTCTGTAAAGCGAGCTTATAAGCGCAAGCCTTAACGACACGTAGGTGATATCCTGTGTACCTGCGCTGAGATATCCGAGCTCACGTGTGCCTGCCTCTGTACGCACGCTTACCTTGAAATCGCTGTCAATACCGATCTCGTCGTATTTGCCAAGCGTCAGCTCGCTCATAAGCTTGCTGGTGAAATCCGCAAGCTTGGGCGAGATATTGTCGCGCATGGAAACGCTTGCCTCCTCGATCTTTTCAAGCGCAAGCTTGTATGCGTTGTGCTTCTTTGTGCATTCGTTTATAAAATCTCGGGCAAGCGCGATCTTTTCCGCAATACGCGCGGGATTGTCGGCTGTACTGTAAAGAGCCGCAAGCTCCTTTTCAAGATTGTGTATGCGCACGCTGAGCGATTCGATCGCACCGCTTATAAACTCGAGTTCTCTGCGCTTTGCGCCGATGTTTTCCGCATCAATACCCGCGCGGTCTTCTTCGGTTCCCGCAAGCCTTATGACCTCGGATTCATCGTATGGAGAAAGCTGGGTGTTCAATAACTCAAGTGTTTCGCCTATACGTGCCTCCTGCGCTCTTGCTTTACCGATCTCAAGGCATACGTCACGCGCCGCTTTGATATTATCTTTTGTATTCTCCGTGTATTTCCACAGATCCTTTTTTTCAAGCTCACGTAACGCTCTTTTTTCAAGCTCGCAGGCGGATGTGTGCTCTTTTGTCAATGCTTCAAGCCTGTCGGAGCATTCCTTGCTTTCATTTGACTGCTTTTTTGCCGAACTTACAAGCTCTTCAAGCTCGTTTTCGCTCGTAACGCCCGAAAGCTTTAACTGCTTTCTTTTCAAAGAAGCTGAGCCGAGCTTTACAGCAAGGAAGATGAGAGCAAGAACTAAGGGTAAGGCAGATGCGATGATCGCAAGCCTTGCTACTTCTGCAAAAAAGTCAAGATAAATGCATACCGCACCGCTTACAATAAAGAGAAGCGCGATAAGCGAAAAGGTTATCGTCATAACCGAAGAAAAATGCGCACGTTTTTTTATTTTTTCAAGCGACAGCTTCGCGTATTCAAGGCGGCTTATCGTTTTTTCAAGCTCGCCCGAATCTTTGCCCGACGTGTCGGCAGACGTGTGCGCAAGCTCAAGCTCTGTTAAAAGCGAGTCTGCCTTTTCCTTTGCGCTTTCATAATCTGCCAGAGCCGCTTCAAGATCTGAGATATATTCTTCATCCGGAAGCATACCGTCACGGGTATAATTCTGCTTAAGCGTATCGATCGCAAGCTTTGTTTCTTCAAGCTTTGACAAGCACTCGCGCTTTTTTTCAAAAAGCTGTGCGATCTTTGAGTTTTCGAAGCTTACGATCTCGCGCTTTAATTTATCTGCCTTTTTTATATCCGCCTCAAGCTTTTCGTTTGCCGCTTTGAGCGAGCATTCCTTTTCAAGAATATCTGCGCTTGTCTGCTTTGCGCTTTCAAGCTTTATTTCAAGCTGAGCGCACTTTTGTTCAAGCTCGTATATCTGACCGCCCGCGCCGTTTTTGTGAAGTAAAACGACTCTTGAAGCATCAAGCTTTTTTATTGCCTTTGATATGTTTACGTTTTCGTTTGCCGAAAAGAGTATGTTTTCGATCGACTGCGTAAGCTTGCCGCCGTCAACCCTTGCTCCGTCAAGCTGATTTATAAAGGCGGTGCGTGAATACACCTCCTCGTCCACACCGAAGAAATGCTCACCCGGCGAGCTTATGCCGGATACCGGCGTGTTGTTTGAAAGGTCGATTATCTGAAGCCCCTCGCGGTAGCTTTTCTTTGTCTGTGTGCCGTCGGCGCGCTGACCTGCGATAATAAGCGTGCGCTCAATGCGATACCGAGCGTCCGCACTCCTTACGACGATATGTCCGCCGGCAGTACCGGTATGCCAGTTTATAAATCTTTCGCGCTCGGCAGGATTTGCACCCGAAGCCTTTGTAGCGAGTCCGTAGAAGATAAACTTTATAAACGAAGCTATCGTAGATTTACCCGATTCGTTGTCGCCTTCGATTATATTTACTCCATCCGCAAGCTCAAGGGTGATATCCTCAAGATTGCCGAAGCAATCTATTCGTATTTTTTCAATAATCATCTCAAATCTCCCTGAAAGCTTAGTTTAACTCACTCGTTTCGCCGCCGGACAGAGCAACAAGACCGTATCTGAGCGCAAGCGCGGCGGTTTCGCGCATCTCACTGTCGCCCGATTCAAGAAGCGGGCGGATCTTATCAAAGAATGCCCCCTTGATAGACGGGTCGGACATAAGCTGTGCGCTTTCAAAAAGCGGAAGCGTGTTGTCTACGATCTTAAGAGCGAAAAGCGTATTTATCTGCTCCTTGTAATATTGGGGGAAGACCCTGAGCGACGGTGCAAGCATACCCTCAAGCACAAGCTTCAGAGCGTCGTGATCGTCAAAGCCCTCGCTTTTGATAAATCCGTTGATCTTCGCAAGTATGGCGGCACTGCTGTCGCATCCGGTTATATCAAGCGAGCGTGTGTGATAAACTCTTTTTGAAAACGGAACGAACTTGTGACTGAAGGCGGTCTTTCCTGACTCGTCCTTGTCTATTCGGGCTGTGATCACGCCCTTTTCACCGATCTCGTCAAAGCCTCTGCCCTCAAGGCATCCGCAATATGCATAATATCCGCCGTTGTTAAGCTCGTGTACACCGTCGGTGTTGTGGTAATGCCCGAGAGCGATATAATCAAAATCCGCGCGCTCAAGGTCATTTTTGCTGATCGGAGCGTGGCGCGGTATTGCCGTGGCGGTATCGCCGTGGCATACGAGAATATTTATCTTTGACTTGTCCTTCGGTATCTCGTTGCAAAGCGGGCTTTTCTCATAGCTTTGTGAGGTGAAGGCGTAGCCGTAAATCCTGCAATTAAGCTCGGGAAAATCAAAAAAGGATATCTCCTCGCTGTCAAAAATATGCACGTT
>JAFQPF010000151.1 GCA_017411885.1 Clostridia bacterium | reverse complement strand
GTCCGCGATGACCTCGCGCTCGTCAAAATGAACCTGCTTGCCTTCGATTAACTGATATCTTTCGTGGCCCTTGCCCGCAAGCAGGATAACGTCGCCTACACAGGCGTTTTTAAGAGCATACTGTATAGCCTGTGCGCGGTCAGCGATCTTCACATACGGAGTCGCCTTGCCGATAAAGCTTTGCTCTATATCCGAAAGTATTGCTTCGGGGTCTTCAAAATCGGGGTTGTCGCTTGTTATAATGCAAAAGTCCGCGTACTTTGCGCAAACGTCGCCAAGCTCCTTGCGCCTTATTTCTGTGCGTGAGCCGACCGAGCCGAATAATACTACAAGTCTGCGCGGGGAATATCTTCTTACCGTGTCAAGCAGATTTTGCATCGAATAGCCGTTGTGGGCGTAATCGATAATCACCGTTGCGTAGTCAAGTGCATCTATAATTTCAAATCTTCCATCCACGGTGGATGACTTAAGTGCCTCGGAGATCACTTCATCACGGACACCGAAGCGCTTTGCTGCTGCAATCGCCGCAAGCGCGTTATATACGTTGAATTTACCGGGCATCTTAAGCTTAACCGGTATCATTCCGGTGATCGCGTGGCATTCAAAGGAAACGCCAAGACTTGTGTCGGTCTTGTATTCGTTTATAAGAGTTGCGAAATAATCCGCGTGCGTGTTTAACGAATAGGTCTGAGACGGGCATTTTGCGCCCTTGCGCATATCGGTGTAATGCTCGTCGTCAGCATTGTATATAGCAAAGCGGCTGTTTTCAAAAAGACGCGCCTTGCATTCCATATAATTTTCAAAATCGGGATGCTCACCGTTTCCGATGTGATCGTAAGCGAGATTTGTAAATATTCCGATATCAAAGGTGATGCCTTCGACTCTGTGAGTAAGATAAGCCTGGGAGGAAACCTCTGTTACACACACCTCTACACCCGAATTTACCATTTTGTCAAATGCCTTGTAAAGCTCATAGCTTTCGGGGGTGGTGTTGACTGTCGGCGTATGCTCGCCGTTAATATATATTCCGTTAGTACCTATAGTTGCCGTATTTATTCCGCTTGCAGTCAGTATATCGCGTGTAAGCTTTGTAACCGTGGTTTTTCCCTTGGTGCCGGTAATTCCGATAAGCTTGAGCCTTCGCTCGGGGTGGGAGAAAAATTCTGCGGAAATATTTGCAAGTGCTATTCGTGTGTTGTCACATATAACGACACAGGCGTCATCCGGGAGACTAATATCCCTTTGCGCGATAAACACACGGCATCCGTTCTGATACGCGCTTTTGGCATAATCGTGTCCGTCCGACTTTGCGCCGACAAGGCAAACGAATACAGTTGTTTCATACGCCTTGCGCGAATCGTAAACGATGTCTGATATCTCATAATCCTTGTCGGGTAGAGTAATACCCGAAACAGACGAGAGTAGTTTGGATAACAGCATAAATTCTCCTGTTAAATTTCATCTCTGCAAGCCTTGCCGCAGGCGTTTACAGTTGCCTTTGCAAGTACGGTCAGAGAGTCGGTATAGAAATCGTCATGCTTTATTATATCAAAATCCTTTTTGATAAGCGAAAGCTCGGTGCAACCGAGTATCACACGCTCGCATCCGCGATCGCGCATCTTACCGGCAAGCGCGATGAATTTTTCAATATCAGGCTCGCGTGCGCGTTTGATATCGTCAAATATGATAGAGGTAATAATATCCTGCTCATCCTTTTCGGGAATGATGATATCAACCTTGCCCTCACCTATCTTCTGATATGTCCCGGCACTACAGGTGCCCTCGGTGGCGAAGAGCGCGGCGCGCTTGATTTTGCTTTTGTGAAGAAAATCAATCGTTTCGCTTATAATGTTGAGTACGGGAATGCCCGTTTCCCTTGCAATTCCGTCGTAAAAATAATGCGCGGTGTTGCAGGGAATAGCAATAACGTCGGCGCCGTATGCCTCAAGCTTTTTAGCCTCGCTTATCATAACCGGCAGAGGGTTATCCTTGCAAAGACCTAAAATATAGCTTGAACGGTCGGGCGTGGAGGATTTGCTCGATATGACCATATCAATATGCTCTTGGTCACACTCGGCAACCGTGTAAGCGGTCAACAGCTCGTAAAAGTAAGCCGTAGCCATCGGTCCAAGCCCACCGAGAATACCCAAAAGCTTGTTTTCACTTTCCTTGTTCATAGTGTGCGTCCTTTATTTAGGATACTTTCTGTACTTGTTGTAATGGTTAAATGTGTACGCAAGTGCATAGAATATGCGGCGCGGATTGTATCTAAGATCGAATTTATAGAAATAAGAGGAAAACTCCTTCTTGTCAGCAACAAGCGCGTGAAGCGTTTTCTTTATCTCGGGTAATTTTGTCAGATAAGAGTAAATGATCTTCTTCGGAATGATATGCCAGAAGGCAGGCTTTCCGAATCGAATACCCTCAAGTCCGTCTCCGAGTCGGTCTTCAACTATAAGTCTTGCGATATTGCAGTCGGACGCGGTCACGTAGTAATTACTGCGCCCCTGTCTTAAATTTATTTCAAACGCACGGTAAGTGCCGTCGCGCTCGTCATATTTGATATCGAAATTTGAAAAGCCGATATATCCGATGCTTTCAAGATAGTTCTTGTAAAACTCGCAAAGATCACGATTTTCCTCGGTAAGAATAGCCGCGTGATTACCTCTTGCCTTGGGAGAATGCTCCTCTAAAAGCACGTGGCCCAAGCACATCATCCTTACCTTGCCGTCCTTGTCCGAATATGCGGTAAGCACACGCATATTGGAGTCCTCACCGGGAATCGTGTCCTGCAGGATTATTTCATCCGGGTAACCGGAAGCGTAGATCGTATCAATAATCCTTTTCGCTTCCTCGGGCGAGCTTGCGAAATATACCTTTTTCATACCGTCAAAGGGATATTTCCAATAAAGTATACTGCTTGAGGGCTTTACAATTATCGGATAATCAAAGCCGAGTGAGTCAAGTATAGACTCGTCATAATCCTTGTCTATTATTTTCGTGCTCGGATATTTGATTCCGTAGGTATCACAAACCTTGTAAAAATTAGCCTTGCTCTGAAGCTTTTGCCAGAGTTCTTCATCAATGTACGGCATTATATAGTGATCCTTGAGCTTTTCCTTGCTTTTGATGATAAGCCCCGCGTAATCATCGGTACAGCCGATGAGGATAAGCTTTCTTTCCGTATGAGTGCTTGCAAAATCAAGCAAAGTCTTTACAAAGGTATCGGGATCATCAAAATCGGGCACCTCTGTGAATTTAACTATTCTTGAATGCTTTGTGCAGCCGATCTCGTATCTGCCGAAAGCGAAAGCAACCGTGCCGTAAGCCTCGTGAAAGGCTCGTGCTACATTATAGCAGTTGAGATCTGCGCCCAGAAGTACGGGTATTATATTTTTCATTATTGTTATCTT
>JAFQPF010000150.1 GCA_017411885.1 Clostridia bacterium | reverse complement strand
TAGAACAAGCTGTTGATCTGAACGATGGTAGTTCCGTCATTCATATTTGTATTTCTGTCGTTTTGGAACTGAACGGTAATTCCGCAGTCAAAGCATTCATAAACATAGTTGTTGTAAACGTTGAAATTCCTGCTTCCACCAAAAATTTCAATACCGTTGCCGAATCTGCCGCCCTCACCGTATGCAGCTAAATTCTGAATAGCGCCGCCGATCCAGCCGACCTCGCAGTTGCGCACGGTAACGTTTTCAACTGTTCCCATACCAATGCCGTGGCTCGCACCGTACTTTATCGTAAGATTGTCAAATGTGCAGTTGCTTTTTCCGGCGATGACATTACCTTTGAGCGAAAGCTCTATCGAATCAAATCTGTTTCCGGGATTGCCCTTGTCGCTGTAGAGATAGAGATAATTTGTCTGCGGGTTAAGGTAATATTCAAGGTCGTGGTTAAGCTCGCTTTCGCCGGTAAAGAGTCCGTACTTGCGGGATTCCCAGGTCTCGATACCGTTGGACGTAATGCCGTTCATGCCGACCTGAAGCACATAACCGTTCTGAGTCAGCACGCGTGCGCCATAAGCTTCGCCGTGATCGAATATGATGCATCCCACGTCCGCATCCTGTAAAGAGAAGGTGCGTGGGGTGTACTTGTATAAATTTTCAGAAACCTCTTCCCAGACAGACGGATCAGCCGCATCTATCGAGCCGTAGAAGGCGGGCTTTTTGCCTGTACCGTAAGCAGAATACGTAACGCCTGCAACAGCCGTCCAATTTCCGCGCCATATACCGCCGCGTTCAAATAAAACCACGTCTCCGTAATTAAGCTTGGAGCTCTTTATATTGGCAGTAGACTTCCATGCACTTTGAGGAGATTTTCCGTCGTTTAAGTCGTCGCCGTTTGGAGAAACGTAGTATACAGTTCCGCCGGGACCGAGTACCCATTCACTTTCGGAGTTGAGTATTGCGTCGCGTTTTTGCTCGAACTTTTCATTGAGCTTTTCAATATAATCGTCCTCGGCGTAGGAAGTGTAAAACGACTGATACTTCTTCCATCCGGCAATATTTCTTGCAAGGATCGCGTGGTCGAGAGCGTTAACGAAATCGTCACCGTTTACGTCAAAAAGCTTGTCGTAAACAAGACCGGGATCGGTAAGCTCGCGCGCCATGTAGATCTCATCAACAGTATTGATCTTGAAATCTCCGTTTACGTCACCGCGTAAAGAATAATTGTCAGGCATCGAAGGATCGTCGCTGTTAGCTTCTGCAACCGAGCTGTAAAATCCGTAATACATAACGTCGAAGTAATCGCCCTCTGCAATAAGCTTTCTGTTATAAGGCTTAATACGGACAAAGGTCACGTTGTTGACTAAATCCCATATGCTTTCGTCGTTTTCGGGAGCATAGTAACCACTGTCGCCGCCCGTGTAGTTGAGTGTACGCAGATCGAGCACAAGATTACGCCAGGTGCCGTCGGGAATAAATGCAATTTTCGGTCCCCATATACGCGCGCCCTTATGGTCGGGACCGTAGTCGGCTCCGATATTAAAGTCTATAGTTGTAGAATTTGCAAAGTTTGATCTGTATCTGACCTTTAAGACAGGCGTTTTGTGAATATCGAAATCCTTTAAGTGAAAGGTCGAATATTGTATCATTGCCGCCTCGTTTGCATTGCTTCCGGCAGCAGTTGAAGAGGTGTAGCGGGTGTAAGGATAAGCGGATCCTGAGTCACCTGTAGCGTATGAATCCATGTGTGAAAGGGCAGTGCCGTAGTTGAGAACGGTAAAGGTGACATTTGAATCGTCTACTAAATAATCGTATCTCTTGGTGGAATAAGCGTCAGCATCCTCAAGAGTTTTGAAGAAAGCAACGTATTCGATCTTTATAAAATCGTTTTCATCGGGAGTAATCTTTTTTGTGCTGTTACTTCCCCAGGGCTTGATACGGACATATGTGAACTTGTCGCCTGAATAAACACCCTCGTATCCGGAATTTTCCTTGCCGTGATATGCTTCACCGCCCGAAAGCTTGGTCGCATCTATCACAGCCTCGCGGTATTCACCGTCAAATTGCATATACGGCTTGTTGCCCCAGAAGCGTACACCTGCGATCCCTACGTTGATGTCAACCTGCTTTTCGCTTGTGTCGTTTTTTGTGTATGCGCGATAACCGAATTTGATATAAGGATAGTCTTCGGCATTCACCTTTTCGGGAAAGTTGAACTGAACATATGCTCCATCACTCGGAGCTGTCGCATCAATATCAGTGCCGAAAACCGAGTATACAAGGTCGGTCTCTGCATCATATAAAAGCCCACGGGAAACAGCTCCCGGTGAGACCGACTGAACGTATTCGGCAGGATTGAAATAATAGTCCGGCATAACCTTACCGTAATAGTCGTAAGCGTAAGCGCAGAGAGATAATACTGCGCATAAGGTTATTGTAAGAAATAACAGCGCGATCCTTTTCATGAAAATCCCCTTTTCAAGTAAAAAACATATACATAATAAATATACCACATAATGAACAAAAATGCAAGAAAAAATTACAATAATAAAGAAGGTCTGAGAAATCAGACCTTCTTTGTGAGTTTTTACTTGGAAGTGGCCTCGGCGAAAACCATAAACGCCGCCTCGGCACGCGTAAGCTCGCGTGATTCGTCAAACGTATCTCCGATGCCCGGTATGTCAAGCACACCAAGCCCCTGCGCGATCGCGATATATCCGATAAGCTCACGGCTTATCTTGTCGTTGTCCGCAAAGCGTGTCTTGAAGATATTTTCAAGCTTTGCAACCTCATCGTATCCGCGCGCGTAAACTATCGCCTTAGCCGCAAGTCCGCGACTTAACGACTTGTCGGGATCGTAATTTTCGCCGAAAACGGGAGTGTTTTCACCGCGTGTAGCATAAGCCTCGGGGATGTGAGAGAAGGGCGAAAGCATCTTTGCAAATTCACCCTGAGTGATCGCGCGCTCAGGCTCATAAAGCTCGCCGCGCTCGATCACGTTCATATCCGCAAGCTTTGTTACAGTATACAAAAGCTTTTCGTCGGTTATGTCGGTGAACACCTTGCTTGTGAAATAGGGAGCCGTGGGCGTAATATCCTCGCAAGCGCCGGTGTGAGCGTCTATCTCATAGTAAGAACGGTCGAAGCCGTAGCCTATAAGTAAACACTTTTCTGCAGAGCTGACGTCGCTCTGACCGATATAAAGCGTGCCCGCTTCCTTCTTTATAACCGGATAAAGCCTTGGAGCAAATCCGACCTTGTCGGCATAAATGTCCATCGCCGCATCGGCTGAAATTATACCGTCTACAGAGGGGAATTCGCAGTCACTGTAGTTGTAGTAAAGCTTTACTATAGCCTTGTCGCGAATCCGCATCGATACCGTGATCGTGTCGCGCGAAAATTCAAGCCCCTGATTGTGGCGAACATAGGTGTAGTAGGCGTTGTCAAATTCTGTGAACTCATCCGAGTAGTTGCGCATCCATCCTGAATTGGGATTGTCTTCGTCGTAAACGTATTCGTCGTATGTGTCGGGGTAAAGAGACTTTATAAGCTCGTCAGCCACCGCACGGTATTCTTCCTCAGTGTAGGGAAGTGTATCCTTTGTGTAGGTCTTGAAAACGTCGGGACGCTTGAACGCATCGTAATACGAATAGCTTAAAATCCTTCCAGACTCAGCATCAAAGGTAGCGTCAGCCGTATTTTTTTCAGACTTGTAGTTAACGTTCAGAATAAAGCTTACCTTGTCTGTAAACTGCGACGTCCTCTTTGAAAGGCTTGAGCCTTCAAGCACAAAATCGTCGTTGAATGCAACGTTTTCTACATTTAATATAATATCTCTCGCACCCTCGGGTGTAACAAAGCCTGCCTGATACTCAACGCCTGCGCGCTCAGCCTCGCTCATAATAAAGCCGTCAGCCGCCGATTCCTCGGTGACAGCATCCGTCAAAACGTTGGACGAGCCCATCGCGTACTTTAAGCCACCGCCGCCGTAGATGTATTGTGTGTCGTAAACCTCTCCGTCAGCGCCGATAAGCTTGCCGCCACCCTCCGGACGGTAGATTAGATCAACGTAAGACTTCTTCGCCTCTCTGTCGTACTTGACAGCATATTGAAGCTTCATCGGAAGCTTTTCCTTGAAGATCGAGCGTACAGCAGAATCGCTGAACGCGATATTACCCGATGGCGAAATGTTTGCAGAAAGGGAATTATTTAACGAGTATATCTCGCCGGTGTGGTAATCAAGCCTTACGTTCACGCTTGAGCTTGAAATGAGTATACCCTCATATGCAGCATCAAAGGTGATAGTGTATGTGCCCGAGCGAGAGTATGAAACGCGTGCGTGATCGGCGTCAAAATATTGAGCGTAATCGGGGTTAGCCTTAGTGATAAAATCATATGCAAGCTTTACCGCATCAGCCTGTGAAATGTCGGGCACAGGGTTGTCCGTGTCGCGCTCGTACCAGAGTGAAAAGCTTGTGATGTAACCGTCCTTGGTCACGCTGACGTGAGCATCTCTGCCGCCGTCCTTTTCCTGCCAGTTCAGATTAAGTATAAGATTTATCCCGTACTTGCCCACAGCATAGCTTGACGTGTAGTTGAATTCGTCGTATGGGGAAGTGTCGGGCAAAACGCGCCTGCTTGCTCTTAAAGCATCGCTGATCATCTCCTCGGTTATCTCAACCTTGGCGGATCTGTCGATCGTGGCGGCAGAAGCGTCCGAAAGATCGAAATCGTTATCATTGCGCGCTAAAGTAAAAATTATAGCCGCATTAGCACCTGCCGAAAGCGAAAGGATCATAACGAAAGCAAGCACAGAAGAAATGATACGTGTGAACTTCATAATGTAACCTCCTTGACGTGTAAAATTTACCGTTACACCAATTATACAACATAAATGTGAATAATACTCGCATTTTTCAAAATTTTTTACTGCGTAGTAAAGCCTTCCCCTTGAGGGGAAGCCTATCAGACAACCGTATCCGACCGAATGGTCGGTGCTGCCCGGAGCCCGGGCGGGCAGATAGCGCGTGAAGTTTATGCAGATTATAAGTCCTAAGCCCATACCCTGACAATTGATGAAATTTGTTGTAGGGGCGATTCACGAATCGCCCGTGGACGAACAAATGCAGACCAAATCACCGCACACAAGCTCATCCGACCGCAGGTCGGTGCTTATCTCGAAACTTCGCCGCAAGGGAAGGGGATATCCAAGGGGAAACCAATGTCGGTTTTCCCTTTTGACGCGCCTTTGGTTGCTTTCATCGCGTGATGAAAGTAACTTCCCCCGGAATGGTAGCAAACGCTTTCATTTATAAATACAGGTAATATCCCTCCGTACAACAAATATTTATACTTCCAACACTCAGTAATTCAACTAAAAACCGAGCTGTTGTCAAACTGCATAAAAAGATAATTTACCCTATGTATAAATTCAATAAATAATTGTCTTGAACATACAAATTTCAAAAACTTTATTGACAATACAGTAAAAAAATGCTATAATCAAATCGGTTATAGTATAAATTGTATGGGATAGTTATGCCGTGCCGTGCGTCTTAAACGGTCAAAACGCAAAGCAGGGCAGGGCTTTTCATACCTTTTATACATATCGGGGGAGTGTCCGAAAAAAGCCTTTCCCGATGTAACTAAATTTTTTCTACCATATTATATTAGGAGGAAAACCAATATGAACAGCAAGAAATTTGC
This sequence comes from Clostridia bacterium, assembly GCA_017411885.1. Next base: position 325 of record JAFQPF010000150.1, on the reverse strand, counting down.
TTTCCGCGCCATTGCGACGCTTCTTTGCCTCGTAATGCTGATTGGTATGATTCCTGTATACGTAGCGGCAGATTCTGATTATGTTGTAGAGGCTGGTACAGTAACCCTCGATACAACAACAACAGAAGCAGTTGACGGCTACTATACAGTAAACGTACCGATCAACGTAACAACCAATACCGGTCTTATTTGGATTGACTTTGATGTTAATTATGACACAAAGCTCGACCTCGTAGACTGGACAGAAGGTGAAGTATTCCCCTTCGATCAGGACGACATGGATGAAGGCATTGTAGACTATGAAATGTCTGCAAACAATATGACT
>JAFQPF010000149.1 GCA_017411885.1 Clostridia bacterium | reverse complement strand
CATGCCTTTTTAACCGAGCAAAGGTCAATAAAGCTGAGCGTCGCCCTGCCCATTATGTAGACAGGCTCGTAATCGTCTATTCCGGGGGCATTCTTTAATTCGTATATGAATCCTGTATCCCCTTTTATCGCAAAGCGGCAAACTCCGAGCACCGTGCCGTCCTCTTCTATTGCAACGTAAGCAAGCTCGTCCGCATCGTACTCTGTTTCACAGATAAGGCAGATACGCTCCTGCTCCTCTTTAGTCTGAATCGGTCTTATTTTGTACATTTTCTTTTTCCATCCTTGTATGCTTCGGTCTTTTTGGGCGAAACCAGGCTCTGCAGATATTTTATCTCCTCGCGCGTAAGATATCTCCATTTGCCCGCGGGAAGATCGCCGAGTATAAGATCTCCCTCACTGACACGCTTTAATGACAGCACGCCAAGCTCGTGCTTTTCGCACATCTTACGTATCTGTCTGTTGCGTCCCTCCGAAAGCTCCATTCTTAAAAGCGTGGAATTTTCGTTTTCACTCAGCTTGATTACAGGCACAGGCTTTATGATATATCCGTCTATATCCATCGGCTCAGACAGGCTCTTCAGCGTTGCCTTATCTACCGTGCCGCGCACACGCACGAGATAAACCTTTACGATTTCATGGCTCGGGTGTGTAAGCGTATTTGTAAGCTCGCCGTCGTCGGTGCAAAGCAAAAGCCCCTCCGAGTTCATATCAAGCCTGCCTATCGGATACACGCGCGAGTCAACGTCAGACAAAAGCTCGCTTACGCATTTGCGTCCCTTTTCATCCGACATAGTGGTAACGTATCCGCGCGGCTTGTTAAGCATCACGTAGGTCTTATGCGGCTTTGAAGCGCGTACCTTTTTTCCTTTATATGTAACAGTGTCACGCGCGGGATCGATCTTCTGACCGATCAGCGCGATCTCACCGTTGATCTTTATATTACCGAGCTCTATTTCACGCTCTGCCGCTCTGCGGCTCATAATTCCGCAGTCGGAAATATATTTTTGTATTCTGAGTTCCATTTTCAAGTCCTTAAATCAGCTATTGTATACTCGCAAAAAGCTCGACACTCGCGATAACCTTGCCGTCACGCGCAAATTCAATATATCCGAGTCTGTCACCCTCGTTTACGGGAGCGTAAACAAATCTCGGAAGATACACCGTCTGCGTGATCTCACCGCCCTGCTTCGCAAGACAAAGCGACACGCCACCTTTATTCACAGCCTTTACCTGAGTGATCTTTTTTCCGATACAGTCAAGCGTGAAGCTGTATTCGCCCTCGCGCGCAAGCGTTTTCATTTCGTATGTGTCAAAGCCATAGTCAAGCATAGCCCTGTGATCACGCCAATCGTCGGGCGCGTTAAGAGTGACCGATACAAGTCTTAGCCCGTCCCTCTCCGCCGCACTTACAAGGCATCTTCCGCTTTTCTTTGTAAAGCCTGTTTTAACGCCGATCGCGCCGTCGTAAAGCTTAAGCATCTTGTTATGATTGAGCAAATATCTGTATCCGCCGGCACTCATCGGGATCTTGTATCTGTAGGTGCCGACAATTTCCTTAAAGCTTTCGTTTTCAAGCGCCTCTGCGGCAATTATTGCAAGCTCTTTTGCCGTCGTATAATGATTCTCGGCATCAAGACCGTGAGGATTAGCAAAAGAAGTATTTTCAAGCCCCATAGAGGTCGCCTTTTCGTTCATCATAATGGCAAAATCCTCGATGCTTCCGCCTATCGCGTATGCGACTGCCGCCGCGGCATCATTTGCGCTTTCAAGCAAAACCGCGTACAAAAGCTCACCGAGTGTCATACTCTCCCCTGCCTTAAGGCATACCGATGAGCCCTCGACTCCCACCGCCTCGGGCGGTATGGTGACTACCGTTTCGGTATCGGCATTTTCAAGTGCAACAAGCGCTGTCATGATCTTTGTCGTACTCGCCATAGGAAGGCGCACGTCGGGCTCCTTCTCATATAACACCGTTTTTGAAGCGGCGTCTATCAGCACGGCTGAGCGCGCGGAAGTATCAAGCGCGCACGCAGGTATACTGCACAGCATTACAGCACAAAAAAGCATTATAAGCACAAAAGTTTTCTTCATAGTTAAGTCTCCGAAAATATCGTTTTTATGCTTATATTCTTTGCCCGTATACCGCATATATACTATGAAAAAGCCACCGGCAAGAGAAAGTAATTACAATTATTGAATTTTTTCAGAATAAGCTAAGATTATTCCTCAGTCTTTTTGAAAACTTCCTTGAAGCGTTCAACGATCTCGGGGGATTTTTCAATAAATCCGGTTACAGTGCCGATATAATCGGGAGCTTCGGGGGGATTAGCCACGTTGAGCATAGTAACCTTACCGTCAGCACCGCATACCAAAAACGCAACGGGTGTTACAGATACGCCTGTTCCACCGCCTCCGCTGAAGGTAAGTGCCTTCTTCTTTGCCGCCTCGTTTGCTTCCTTATCTCCAAAATCAACTCCGCCCGATGCAAAGCCCATAGTGATCTTGGATACGGGAATAATCACCGTACCCGAGGGAGTGTTTATCGGCTCACCGATGATCGTGTTTGCCTCTACTACCTTTTTGATCTCCGCTAAGGATGTGGAAATGATCTCACCAAGTTTGTTTTCAGCCATTGTAGTATTCCTTTCTGATTTTGATTTATCTGAAAATATATGCTTTCGCCGCGGCAAGCAATGAATGGATCACTCCGCCTATGCTTACCGAAAGCGTAATGTCTATATCTGCCCGGCTTTTCTGTGTAACGAAATCAGGATCTACGCAGACAAGCGCGTTCTTTGAAAGAGAAAAATCGGTATTCCGCTTAAGTATTTCGGTGATATATGCCACCGTCTGCACTACCGCGCCGTATCTTACCGCCGTGTTTGCCGGATCCTCGTTTACGACTGTTATTAT
>JAFQPF010000148.1 GCA_017411885.1 Clostridia bacterium | reverse complement strand
GAAAAGCACACGCGCGAATGCTTCGTTGTTTCCGCAGACGGTGCAGACAAGGAGCGTATTGAGCGTGAGATCGTGACTATGCCCAACTATTTTGCGGATTACGACACGACTGTACATTTTATCAGTCTTGATGAATTAAAGCGCGACCACGCAGGTATTCCTCACGGCGGATTTGTTATAAGAAGCGGCAAGACCGGTATAGACAAAGAGAACAGTCACGTTATCGAATACAGCTTAAAGCTTGATTCCAACCCGGAATTTACGTCATCGGTGCTTGTTGCATACGCTCGTGCGGCGCACAGAATGAACGCCGAGGGTATGAGCGGCTGCAAGACTGTATTTGACATAGCACCTGCTTATCTGTCACCAAAATCGGGCGACGAGCTTCGCGCAAAATTATTATAAAAGCAAAAAAATGACGGCAAAATCGCCGTCATTTTTTATTTCATTATTTACGCAAGCTCTGCGGGTGTGAACATATGCACGCCCTCTTCTTCAAAGAGCTTAGCACCTGCCTCCCTATCCGAGAGACGAAGAATTAAAACTGCGTTATCTCCCGTATTACGGAAGAATGAATAGAGATACTCTACCGCGATACTTTCGCGTTCAAGCATACCGAGTATCTGCGCAAGTCCCGAGGGCTTATCGGGTATTGACACGCAGATCACGTGGTTTACGTGAACTGAATAGCCGCCCTCACGCAAAAGACGCGCGGTATCGTCTATCTTATCCTGGTCGATTATAAAGCGCACGATACCAAAGTTTGCGGTATCGGCTACCGATATTGCCTTAAGGTCAATTCCGTTATTACCGAGAAATTCGGTAAGGGTATAAAGTGTTCCTCTTATATTCTGCAAGAATACGGAAATCTGCTTGATATACATATTTTTTACTCCTTTCAGAATCAAAGCTTACGGTTATCTATAACGCGTCTTGCCTTACCCTCGAAGCGAGGAAGGGTCTTAGGCGGTACTATCGTTACCTTTGCCATTACGCCAACCACCGATTTGATCTGCTCGGTGATCTTATTGCGAAGCTCTTCTACGTGGCTTACTGTATCGGATACAAGCTCTTCCTTAAGCTCGATCTGAACCTCAAGGGTATCTGCCGAATTCTTTCTGTCTACAATAAGCATATAGTGAGGAGCTACGCCTTCCATACCGACTATTACCGATTCGATCTGGCTGGGGAATACGTTTACTCCGCGAACGATTATCATATCGTCGCTTCTGCCCGTAATTCTGCCCATTCTTGCGGTAGTTCTTCCGCAAACACACTTTTCTCTTGTAAGTGTGCAAAGGTCGTGTGTGCGATATCTTATCATCGGCTGACCTGTTTTTGTAAGGGTTGTGAACACAAGCTCACCCGTTTGTCCGTCGGGCATATGCTCGCCTGTTTCGGGATTGATTATTTCGGCGATGACGTGGTCTTCGTTTACGTGAAGTCCGCATTTGCCTCTGCACTCAAACGCTACACCCGGTCCGCCTATTTCGGTAAGTCCGTATATATCAAATGCATTGAAATCAAGAAGCGATTCGAGATTATCTCTCATTTCGGCTGTCCAGGGCTCTGCTCCGAAGCATCCGCTCTTAAGCTTAAGCTCGCTCGGATCAATTCCCATTTCACGGATAGTTTCACCGAGAAGTGTTGCATAAGAGGGTGTACAGCACACCATCGTTGCGCCAAGCTCCTTAAGCATCATTATCTGACGCTGTGTGTTTCCGCTTGACATAGGAACTACCATCGCGCCAAGCTTTGATGCGCCCTGATGTATTCCAAGTCCTCCTGTGAACAGTCCGTAGCCGTAGGTTACCTGAATGGTATCCTCATCTGTACAGCCTGCCTCCGCAAGCGCACGTGCTACCATATCTGTCCACACGTCGATATCGTTTTGTGTATATCCCGATACGATCGGCTTACCTGTTGTTCCCGAAGATCCCTGTACTCTTACTATCTCTTTTCTCGGCACGGCAAAAAGTCCGTCCGGAAAATGGTCGCGAAGGTCGGGCTTATCGGTATAAGGAAGCTTTGTTATATCGCTTAAGCTCTTTATATCCTCGGGCTTTACGCCGAGTGCATCCATTCTTTCCTTATACATAGGCACGTTTTCGTAGACGTGCTTTACTGTTTTCTGAAGTCTTTCAAGCTGAAGTGCTTCCAGCTTTTCTCTGCTCATACTCTCGTATTCGGGTTCGAGTATTCTGCAGTTTGTTGTGTCCTTTGGCATTGGTTATATCTCCTCTTGTTTTATTTTGGAGGGTAAAAAAACGCCCTCCGTCGTCTGACAGAGGGCGGAAATTCCGCGGTACCACCTCAATTTGTTACTCCCGGTACTACATACCGTTTCCGCTTTAACGCGCGGACGCGGCCTACTCTACTTAATTTCAAGCGGCGGCTCACAGAATGAATTCGTCAGAACAGGGCGACTGTCTCACAGCACCGACAGCTCTCTGTACACCCTTTACTTCTGCTTACTTGTTTCCGTTCATAGCCTTTATGCGACTATTATAAACCATTTATTAAAAATTGTCAAGATTTTTTTGACGATTATCAAAATACGAAACTTTTTTCGGTTTTAAGCCTCGCTTTTCCTAAATCCTTTCGTTCTGGCAATATATACTATGATAGAAACCATCGCAAATCCCTCGCACATCACGCCTCCAAGTGAGCCTGTAAGCGCATTATGCACAAACCACACGGGAGACACAAAGCAGAGCGACACTATCTTGATTATTTTGTCATTATCAAGGTAGAAGATCACGGTTCCTGCAGTCTGTGCCGCAAATACTGCTATCGACAGCCAGCCGTTATAGGTAAACACTGTTGAAATTGCGTATACTGCTATAAGCGTTATGGGGAGGAGCTTATTTTTGCTTTTGATCTTTGCAAAGCTTATGCTTCTCACGACATTTACGAGATTAAGAAGCGCGCCGGTATATGCTCCGAGCATAAAAAAGTTTATCGCAAACATAAGTCCGCCTGCGCCCTGTAACATTATCAGTTTTCTCGGATTTTTACATTGGTATGATATTATCGTCAGCGCACTTCCGATAATTCCAATTATCTGTGCTGTTATTTCCATTTTCTTCTACACCTCTTTTTCTGTCCTTGACATTGTATCACACCAAAAGCTGTATTTCAAGTGTTATTTTTAATTCTCTGCGGAAATTTTTGTCTTATTTTTTGTTAAGCTTTTATGCAAAGTGATAAAAAAACAGTTTTGTGGAAAAAACTATTGAAAAATGCGCTAAAATATTGTATACTGTATATTAATAAAATAATTCTGAAAAAATAATTTTAACGGAGGAGCTTATGGCTTACTATTTCAACGAACCCTCAAGAACTTTCAGTGAGTACTTACTTATTCCCGGCTATACCTCGCCCGAGTGTATTCCCGCTAACGTAAGTCTTAAAACACCGCTTGTTAAGTATAAGCGCGGTGAAGAACCGTCTATTTCATTAAACATTCCGCTTGTTTCGGCAATAATGCAGTCGGTTTCAAACGACACTCTTGCAGTTGCTCTTGCAAAGGAAGGCGGCGTTTCCTTTATTTACGGTTCCCAGTCTGTTGAGGACGAGGCTGCTATGGTTGCACGCGCAAAGGCTTACAAGGCAGGCTTTGTTACAAGTGACTCCAATCTCACTCCCGACAGCACTCTTGCTGACGTTCTTGCTCTTGTTGAAGAAAAGAAGCACAACACCATCGCTGTTACCGACGACGGTACCGGTAACGGAAAGCTTCTCGGTATAGTTACAGGCAGAGATTACAGAGTCAGCAGAATGAGCCTTGATCTTAAGGTTTCTGAGTTTATGACTCCCCTTGAAAAGCTTGTCACTGCTCCCGCAAGCACTACGCTTAAGGAAGCTAACGACATCATCTGGGAAAACAAGCTCAATTCTCTTCCTCTCGTTGATGAAAACGGCAAGCTTGTATATCTCGTTTTCCGCAAGGACTACTCACAGCACAAGGAAAATCCCCAGGAGCTTCTTGATGCAAAGAAGCGTTACATCATCGGTGCGGGTATAAACACACTCGACTATGAAAAGCGTGTTCCGGCTCTCGTTGAAGCCGGTGCAGACGTGCTTTGTATCGACTCCTCCGACGGTTATACCTGCTGGCAGAAGAAGACTATCGACTTTATCCGCGAAAAGTACGGCGACAGCGTTAAGGTAGGTGCAGGTAACGTAGTTGACCGCGACGGCTTTAACTTCCTTGCAGAAGCAGGCGCTGACTTTATCAAGGTCGGTGTCGGCGGTGGCTCGATCTGTATCACACGTGAGCAGAAGGGTATCGGTCGCGGACAGGCTACAGCTCTTATTGAGGTTGCGGCGGCTCGTGACGAATATTTTGAAAAGACAGGCGTTTATATTCCGATCTGCTCTGACGGCGGTATCGTTCACGATTACCATATGACTCTCGCGCTTGCTATGGGTGCGGACTTCCTTATGCTCGGTCGTTACTTTGCTCGCTTTGACGAATCCCCCACAAACAAGCTCTTTATCAACGGCACATATGTTAAGGAGTATTGGGGCGAGGGCTCCAATCGCGCACGCAACTGGCAGAGATACGATCTCGGCGGCAAGAAGAACGGTCTTGCTTTTGAGGAAGGCGTTGACTCCTACGTTGTTTACGCAGGTCCGCTTCACGACAACGTTGCAAAGAGCCTTCACAAGGTTAAGTCCACTATGTGCAACTGCGGCGTTATAAGCATCCCCGAGCTTCAGAAGAACGCAAAGATGACCGTTGTTTCTGCTACGAGTATCGTTGAGGGCGGCGCTCACGACGTTATGCTCAAGAACACGGTTTCAACTTCAAGATAACTCCAAACGTAGCTAAAATTTGATAAAGGATGGTAAACGGACTATGATGACAGATATCGAAATTGCTCAGTCGGTCACCCCCAAGCTTATTACAGAAATAGCAAAGGACGCAGGGATCGATGACGAATATATTGAACAGTACGGCAAGTACAAGGCTAAGATAGATTATTCTCTTCTCAATGAATCCAAGCGCGAGGACGGTAAGCTTATTCTCGTTACCGCGATCACTCCCACACCCGCAGGTGAGGGCAAGACCACGACTTCTGTAGGTCTTACTGACGGTCTTCGCAAGATCGGCAAGAATGCCGTTGCGGCTTTGAGAGAGCCCTCTCTCGGTCCGGTATTCGGCGTTAAGGGCGGTGCCGCAGGCGGCGGTTGGGCTCAGGTTATTCCTATGGAGGATATCAACCTT
>JAFQPF010000147.1 GCA_017411885.1 Clostridia bacterium | reverse complement strand
TATTGCCGCGGCTATGAGAGCCGGGGCTGAGGTCGTGAATATGGAAATGGTGCAGTTTCACCCCACCACTCTGCTTCCTCATTCAAACAGCGACAGACTCTTTCTTATATCCGAGGCGGTGCGCGGAGAGGGAGGAATACTTAAAAACCACGAGCGCAAGGCGTTTATGAAGGGCAAGCACGAGCTTGCGGATCTTGCACCGCGCGATATCGTGACACGCGCGATACTTGAAGAGCTCAGGCGCAGCGGAAAAACTCACGTATTCCTTGACGTTTCCTCAATGACCAAGGAATTCTTTTCACACAGATTCCCGACCATATATAACGAATGCACCGATTTCGGTATAAATATCCCCGAGGATATGATCCCGGTGCGCCCTGCACAGCATTACCTTATGGGCGGAGTGCGCACGAATCTGTGGGGTATGACAAACGTAGAAGGACTATACGCCTGCGGCGAATGCGCGTGGACAGGTATTCACGGCGCAAACAGACTGGCAAGCAATTCAATGCTTGAATGCCTTGTTTTCGGCAGACGTGCGGCACAGCATATAAATGAAAAAACGTTGCCCGAGCATAGCTTTAAGCTGCCGGATACGCTTGTCTCGGATACCGAAGCGTTGAGCGATAAGTATATAAACGGCACAAAGGGAAAAATACGCGATATTATGACCGAGTTTGCCGGCCCTGTCCGTACAGAAAAGGGGCTTGCAGAGGCGGCAGGCAAGATATATCGCATATACAACGGCTTACAGAATAAAAAGCTTTCTGCAAAGCAGGATTTTGAGCTTTATAATATGGCTGAAAACGCATATAAGATACTTAAGGACGCGCTTGCGCGCAAGGAAAGCATCGGCGCGCACTATATCGTCAACGATTAAAGGATAAGAATTATGCCTGTTTACAATAACGAGCCGGTTATCGTATCTCATATAAGCGAATATGATCCCGGAAAAATAACCGGAATAATTAGGTCGCAGTTTGATGCTCTTGGTATAAACGGCGATAGCTTTGAAAATAAGCGCGTGGTGATAAAGCCTAACCTTATAATGAAAAAATCACCCGAATACGCGGCTACAAGCTCACCTGAAATACTTGACGCCGTACTCACCATACTTGATGGGTATTCGCCCGCCTCGGTGGTAATAGCAGAAAGCTCGGGCGGACCTTATACAAAGCAGTCGCTTGAAGCGGCGTATAACGTCTGCGGAATTAAAAAGGTCACGGACAAGCACAACGCCACGCTAAATTTTGACACTACTTATAAAGTGCTCGATTTCCCCGAGGGTAAGACGGTCAAAAGCTTTAATATAATCACACCTGTAGCCGAAGCGGATATAGTCATAAGCCTTCCAAGACTTAAGACTCACTCGCTTACAGGTATGAGCGGAGCTGTAAAGAATTATTTCGGAGTAATACCCGGACTTGAAAAGTTCGAGCTTCACGCGCGTTTTCCCGACTATAACGATTTTTCATCAATGCTCGTTGATCTCGCAACGCTCGTGGCAACAAGGACCGAAACAATAAATATTCTCGATGCGATAGTAGGCATGGAGGGCAACGGCCCGACCGGCGGAAGCCCGAGAAGGATCGGCGCGATACTCACCTCGCGCTCGGCGTTTAAGATTGACAGTATCGCAAAGGAGCTTATCTGTACACGTGGCGTGCTCTCGGTAAAAGAAGCGGAAGAGCGCGGACTTGCAAGCGCGGATGCGGAGAAAATAAACGTGATCGGCGATGATTATAAGCCTCTGATCGTCAAGGATTTCAAACAGCCCGATTCCAAAAAGCGCGGTCTTGTGGGATTTTTGCAGACCTTCAGCGGCGGTGCGATCGGGGAATATTTCAGACCGCGCCCGGTTATAGGCAAAAGCTGTATCGGATGCGGCGAATGTGTCAGAAGCTGTCCTGAAGAAACAATATCGCTTGTAAGCGCGGGCAGTAAGAAAGTAGCGTCAATAAAGCTTGATAGCTGCATACGCTGCTTCTGCTGTCAGGAGCTTTGCCCCATACACGCGATCGAAGTAAAAAGGCGCGGCATAATCTCTTTTATCAACCGCGCGAAAAAGGAAGATTAAATGAAAAGTATTACACTTGATGCAAACGCCAAGATAAACCTTTATCTTGACGTCGTGTCAAAAAGAGACGACGGATACCATAATATCGAAAGCGTTATGCAAAGCGTAAGCCTTGCGGATAAGGTAAGCGTAACGCTCGGCGAGGGTGCGGGTAAAAATATAACCCAGCACTTTGAAAACTCAGACCTGCCGTGTGACGAAATGAATATCTGCTATAAGTCTGCGCTTGCGTATCTTAAGCATTTCGGTATAGAGAATTATCAGCTTGACATAACCGTTACCAAAAACATTCCCGAAGCGGCAGGGCTTGCAGGGGGAAGTGCTGACGGCGCGGCTGTAATACGCGCGCTTGATATACTTTATGAAAAAAATACCGATACCGATACGCTTTGTAAGATAGGTCTTACCGTCGGCTCGGATATCGCTTTTTGTATAGTCGGAGGCACGGCATCTGTAACAGGCAGAGGCGAGATCGTAAAAAGCCTTTCACCGCTTGCGGATACAGGGCTTTACTGCGTTGTTGCGAAATCGGCAAAAGAGGCGGTTTCGACCAAAGAAGCCTATGCGAAAATGGATGCAGGCGAAAGAATGAATGAGCCGCATATAAGCTTTGAAAAGTATGTTGGTGCGATAGAAAAACGAGAGCTTGAAGATATCGGCAAAGGCTTTTATAATATCTTTGAGGACGTGATGAGCGATAGCTTAAAGGATACCTTTGAAATCAAGCGGATACTCAAAGCAAACGGCGCGCTTGCCGCACAGATGAGCGGAAGCGGCCCGTCGGTGTTTGGTCTGTTTGAGAGAAAAGCGGACGCCGAATCAGCCTGCCACGCGCTTGAAAAGGATTATTTTGCAAGGGTTTGTGAGCTGAAATGATGGAAGTAGGCAAAAAGCCTTCCCCAGTGGGGGAAGGGGGACCGCG
>JAFQPF010000146.1 GCA_017411885.1 Clostridia bacterium | reverse complement strand
GTGTAAACCACTTTACCTGGGTAACCGCAGCACAGTACCGTGATATGGATCTTTTAGGTGTTTACGAAAAATTTGTTGATAAGTATTATGAAGAAGGCTATATCGAAAACATTGATAATAACTGGATGAATAACGTGTTTGCCTGCGCCCAGAGGGTAAAGTTTGACCTTTATAAGCGTTTTGGAGTTATCGCAGCGGCAGGCGACAGACACCTTGCAGAATTCTGCCCCGGAGATTGGTATCTTAAGTCACCCGAGCAGGTAAAGGAGTGGAAATTCGGTCTTACACCGGTAAGCTGGAGAACAGAGGATCTTGCAAAGCGTCTTGAAAAAAGTGCAAAGCTTGAATCGGGTGAAATGCCATTCGAAATTCATGAAACGGGAGAAGAGGGCGTGTGTCAGATGCGTGCGCTTCTCGGTCTGTGCGATCTTGTAACAAACGTAAATATTCCCAACAGAGGACAGATCCCCAATATGCCGATCGGTGCGGTCGTTGAAACAAACGCGGTGTTCAGAGCAGACAGCGTAACCCCTGTATTTGCAGGTGAGCTTCCTATGGAAATATATCCGCTTATCTCGCGTATCACAAGCGAGCAGGAGCTTATAGTGGAAGCGGGACTCAAGCGCGATCTTGAGCTTGCCTTCAGAGCTTTTACGATCGATCCGCTTGTAAGACTTTCAACAGCGGACGCACGAAAGCTCTTTGACGAAATGGTAGAAAATACAAAGAAATATCTTGGAGATTATCTTAAATAAGGGGGAATCCATTAATGAATTATGATTCCCACGAATTCAATTTAAGATTGCTTGAGAAATTAAAGCCGTCAATGCGTTACGATGGCTCGGAGAGCTTTGAAAAATGGCAGAAAAGGGCAGAGAAAAAGCTTTACGAGCTTCTCGGCATGGATAACTTTGAAAAATGCGACGATATGCTTGAGATTCTTTCCGAAAGCGATCACGACACGTACAAGCGCATCGACTTTCATTTTCAGAGCGAGCAGGATTGCTTTGTCCCCTGCAGTGTGCTTATCCCGAAGAATATAGCCTTTCCCGCACCAACAGTTATAAACGTGCAGGGACATTCGACCGGAATGCACATATCTCTTGGCGAAAAAGAATTTGAAGGTGATGAAAATAATACATCGCACAGTGATTTCGGTGTCCGCGCGGCAAAAGAGGGATGCGTTGCATTCTGTTTAGAGCAGCGTTATATGGGTTTGAGAGGGCGCAATCCGAAAACCGGCACTCCCGACTGCCTTGACAACGGATATCACGCTATGCTTCCGTTTGTGCTTGGGCGAACGATAATAGGCGAGCGCGTGTGGGACATATCGCGCCTTATAGACGTTGCGATAAAGCATTTTTCGCAGTTCATAGACGCAGATAATATCGTCTGCCTGGGTAACTCCGGTGGCGGCACGGCTACCTTCTATGCCTCCTGCCTTGAAAAGCGCATATCTGTGTCCGTGCCATCTTGCGCAGTCTGCACCTATGATGCGTCAATACTTGCGATGTACCACTGCACCTGCAACTATATCCCGGGTATAAGAAAGTATTTTAATATGGGTGATCTTTGCGGACTCATACTTCCGCGTAAACTCGTTATCGTCTCGGGTGATAAGGACACTATTTTCCCGATATGCGGAGCAAGCGAAAGCTATAATACGGCAAAAGCTATGTACGAGCGCTTTGCAAACGCAGACGATTGCGTTCATGTTATAGGCGACGGGCCTCACCGTTCATACCCCGACGAATGGTGGCCGGTTCTTCATAAGTTTTTAGGCAAATAATTCGGTAAAATATTGAAAATCCCTTCGTTTGGTGGTATAATTATCAAACGGAGGGATTTTTTTATGAAGCTTAGTACAGAACAGATAAAAGGTATAACCGCAGGTGCGGTGCGAATAGAAGAAAATGAGGGAAAAATAAGCTTTTACCGCTTTACAAAAGAGGAGGAAGAGTTTTATCTTGACCGTAGCCCTGCTGATTTTTATAAAAAGACATTTGCAACGGCAGGGGTCAAGCTCTGCTTTAAGACAAACAGCAAAGCCCTCGGCTTAAAGGTCGGAGTAAAGCAGGCTTCCTCACGTAAATATTTCGCCTTTGACATTTGCGTAAACGGAGAGCTTTATGACAGCATCAATAATTATGATAACGTTGATTATCCCGATTCTTACGCTGCCTTTGGCGATTTTGAACAGCGTGAGGACTTTGAAAAAAGCATCGATCTCCCAAACGGAGAAAATGAGATAACAATATACTTTCCATGGTCGTATGCAGGAAGCCTTATAAGCCTTACACTTGATGACGGCGCAACCCTTGCGCCTGTAAAAAGAGAAAAAACTCTGCTTATGTACGGCGACTCGATAACCCACGGCTACGATGCGCTGCATCCGATAAACACGTATTCAACACGCCTTGCAGATAAGCTCGGATATGCGCAGTATAATAAAGCGATAGGCGGTGAGATATACGTGCCCGGCCTTGCGCGTATAAAGCAGGACTTCACCCCCGATCTTATAAGCGTAGCCTATGGCTCAAACGATTGGAGCAAATGTAGTAAGGATACCTTTGAAAGAAACTGTGCCGAATTCTTTGAAGCACTTGTACAGAATTATCCCTATACGGAAATATACGTAATTACCCCGATATGGCGCAAGGATGAAAATGAAGCACGTGAATTCGGCAAATTTTCAAGCGTAGCTCTGCATATAGAAGAATGCGTGAAGAAATACCCGCAGATAACGCTTGTAAACGGTTATAACTTCGTGCCGCACGAAGAAAAATACTTCGCCGATTTAAGACTTCACCCGAATGATGCCGGTTTTGAGCATTGTACCGAAAATTTACTTAAAGCATTGAAAGAGAGTAAGAAATGAAAATAAATATAATTCAAGTGCCGTATACAATGGATAACGGCGCGGCTGAGGAAAACTTCAATAAAAAGCTTGAATACTTAAACTCGTGCGATGATAGCGCGGATGTTATCGTTTTGCCCGAATACAGCGACGTGCCTTATGCCGCGGCAGAAAAGGACGAAAACTTTGACGTACATAACGCCAATATAGAAAGATTACTTGATGCGGTAAAGAAAACAGCAATCAGATGCAACGCACTCGTGTTCGTAAACGCGCTTTGTAAGACCGATCACGGTTACCGTAATACGACATATGCATACGGACGCGACGGAGAGCTTGTCGGCAAATATTATAAGCGTCACCTGCCGCCCTCAGAGCTTTATACGCTTGAGCTTGACCATAGCTATATCGATAGCTTTTCAGAGCCCTACGTGCTTGAATATGAGGGCGTGCGCTATGCCTTTCTGACATGCTATGATTTCTATTTTTACGAAGCATTTCCGACTATCGCACGCCAGTACGTCGATATTATAATCGGCTGCTCGCTTCAGAGAAGCGATAGTCATAGTGCCCTTGAAATAATAGGTCGCTTCCTTTCGTATAATACAAACGCGTATCTCGTGCGTTCTTCTGTAAGCCTTGGAGAAAACAGCACACTTGCAGGCTCAAGTATGGTCGTAGCTCCAAACGGAGATATGCTTGTTAATATGAAAAGCAGGACAGGTGTCGAATCGGTCGAGATCGATCCCCACGCCAAGTATTATAAGCCCGCAGGCTTTGGCGGAAAAGAAGCGGCGCACTACGAATATATCGAGTTTGGCAGACGTCCGTGGAATTATCGTCCTGCCGGAAGCGCGATAATGACCGATAACATAAGCACACCGTATCCGAGGATCTGCGCGCACCGCGGCTTTTCAAGCGTCGCGCCCGAAAACAGTATGCCTGCATTCGGCGCGGCGGTAGCCCTTGGCGCACAGGAGATAGAATTTGACCTGTGGCATACAAGCGACGGTGAGATCGTATCCTGCCATGACGATACGCTTGACAGAGTAAGCGACGGCACGGGAAAAATCTACGAGCATACATATGATGAGCTTAAAAAGCTTGACTTCGGAGCCAAATTCGAGAAAAATTCAAGGGACTTCGTAT
>JAFQPF010000010.1 GCA_017411885.1 Clostridia bacterium | reverse complement strand
TGCTCTAGCCAGCTGAGCTATTCCGCCATTTATGGGACGTCTTCTGTTTGACGCTCGTATATTATATCACAAATATATGGGCTTGTCAACACTTTTTTGAAAAAAACTTAAGATTTTTATTTCCTGCTCAAATATATATAAAAAAGACTCTTTCATGGCTTATTATTTGCTTTACTTAAAACAAATATACCCTGAAAGAGCTTTTTTGAAAGGAAGTATTTGTATGTAATTCTGTGTCAGAATCCGGGCATAATATTATTGCGGAGAAATACCGCAAAACATTAAGGTGGGAAAAGAAGAGTGAACACCAACGAAGAAATGTTAGAATTCGTCTATAAGAGCGCGTCAATGAGTGTTGATACGACTGCTCGCGTGCTCAAAAAGACAAGAGACGGGGCATTGCGCCGCGAATTAAGCTCGCAGATAAACGGCTACAGACAGTTTGCCGAAAACGCAACGCGCGAGCTTAAAAGCCACGGCTTGACTCCACAGGATAACGGTACGATGACCAAGCTTATGACCAATATGGGCATTGAGTTTAACACTATGGTTGATTCGACCTCATCTCATATAGCCGAGCTTATGATAAACGGTACGAATATGGGTATTATCAAGCTCAACAAGCATCTTAACAGAAACAAGGACATAAAGTCCGAAACTGCGGCTATGTGTCAGAATCTTATCAGCTATCAGAAGAATAATATTGACAAGCTTGAGCCTTACCTTTACTGAGTCTTTTTCGGTATACCGAACAGCCTTTTCAGTATGCCGGACAGAAGCTTTGGCGAGCGCATAACTACGATCTTCATTTGAAATCCTCCAAAAATTATTTTGACAGTAACAGAATATGACAAAAGCGGTGCGTTTGCTACAAACGCACCGCTTTCATTATTATTTTTTATCCCATTCGTGTTTGTTTTTAAGTATTTGCCTGAGCTCGTTAAAGCTTTCGTGTCTTTCACGCGGAATACTTCCGCGCTTTACCGCCTCGATTATAGCGCAGCCCTCTTCCTTTGTATGCGAGCATTTCGTATACTTACATTTTCCGATAAGCTCGGAAAATTCCCTGAAGGTATAGACAAGCTCATCGTTTGAAAAGAAGTCAAAGCGTTCAAAATCGAGCATACTGAAGCCGGGAGTGTCCGCGATAAAGCCTTTACCAAGCTCTCCTTCGGTTTCTATAGGGTAAAGGCTGATGCACCTTGTGGTATGCTTGCCGCGCGATATTTTCTTGCTTATCTCACCCGTTTCAAGTGTAAGCTCGGGGAATATGCGGTTCAAGAGCGTGGATTTGCCTATACCGGACGCTCCCGCAAAGGCGGCGAGCTTATTATCAAGCGATCTTGTGATAAAATCCTTGACAGCGCCTGTGTCTCTGTCGATTCCTTCGATCAGGACCGTAAAACCGCTTTTTCTGTATATTTCGGCATATTTTTCTGCCGCGCCGTCATCGAGGTCGGCTTTTGTGATTATGATTACCGGCTCAATGCCCTTGTTTTCGGCGATGCATATAAGCTTGTCCACCGTAAGAAGCACCGGCTCGGGCTTTTTTGCGGCGAACATAACAAACAGAATATCAAGATTTGACATAGCGGGGCGTATAAGCTCGTTTTTGCGCTCGCTTATACTGCTTATCATAATATCCTCGCCGTCCTTGATACGGACGCTTACCTTGTCGCCTACAAGCGGAGTTTCGCCGTCATGCCTGAAAGCTCCGCGTGCGCGGCAGAAAAGCTTGTCTACCGTTTCGCCCGCTTCGTTTACAAAGGGAGCATCAAGCAATATGTCGTAATTTCCGCCGACTCCCTTGGTTATTCTGCCGGAAAGATATTTTTCCATTTATCCCTCCGCCTTGGTCTTGGGTCCGCGGCTTACCTTAAAGCTTATCTTTGTGCCCATTGGTACCTCTGTCATAGCGGCAACGCTCTGTGAAAGGATCGTCCCCTTTTCTTTTGAAGAATCGACGTATTCAACGCTGCCGAGCTTAAGCTTGTTATCAGCAAGTAAAAGCTTTGCCGCGTTTTCGCTGCTTTCAAGAAAGCTCGGTACTGTTACCGTATATTCCTCTGAATTTTGTCCCTTACTGATGGTAAGCGTTACCGTGTCGCCGTATTTTACGGTCGTGCCCGGTGCGGGATCGCTTGATATAACGTAGCTTTCGGGGATATAATCGTGGTAAACGTACTCTCTTTTCGGGATCAGACCAAGCTCCTTGAGTGCGATCTCCGCCTCGTAATAATAAAGGTAATTATACGTATCAAGCTCGTGAGTCTGCGCGCCGCGGCTTACGGTAAGCGACAGCTTGCAATCCTGTTCTCCCGGGATGACCTTGCGCTTTTCGCCGCTTTTGGGGGTCTGATCGAGGATAGTGTTGGCAGAGGAAATATCAAAGGTGTATTTTATATCAACGTCGTAATGGTTGTCATCAAGCTGCTTTGAAAGCTCCTCTGTATATATACCGCCAATAAGCTCGGGTATTTCAACTATAAGCGTATCGTTTCCCGAGGTTGCCTCCATAAGGGCGGAAAGTATCATTACAGCACTTACCGCGGCAACTATAAGGAAGGATGAGGTTATACCCATAATTATGGGGAACATAGAACGGTTCTGCCTTGCGCGGCGACCGTTTGCGCTGTTCTGGGTAAAGAGATTTTCGTTGTCGGCGTGGTGTGAGGTTACCTTGAAAACAGCCTTCGGATTGTTTTTGATCTGTAACAGATGTCTTAACATCTGGGATGCGCTCTGGAATCTGTGCACGGGATTCTTTTCCATAGCGATAAGGATTATCTGCTCAAGTCCGCGAACGATAGAGGGATTGATCTCTCTCGGGCTTTTGGGAGTTGATTTAACGTGCATAAGCGCGACCGAAACGGGAGTGTCGGCTGTGAAGGGAAGCGAACCTGTTGCCATTTCGTACATAGTTGCGCCAAGCGAATAAAGGTCGCTTCTGTGGTCGATCGTTCTGCCGCTTGCCTGCTCGGGGCTGATATAGAATACCGTGCCGATAGCCTTGTCGGTTACTGTTACCGTTTCAGCGTTTGGAAGCTTGGCAATACCGAAGTCTGTCACCTTGATCGAGCCGTCCTTGAGTCGCATTATATTCTGCGGCTTGATATCACGGTGAACGATACCCTTCTGATGCGCGTGCTCGAGCGCCTTGAGTATCTGCTCGGAGATGCTTATGACCTCCTTGAAGGAAAGTGCGCCCTTTTCCTCCATGTACTTATTGAGTGTGATACCCTCAATAAGCTCCATAACGATGTATTTAAGATTGTCCTTAACCGAAACGTCGTATATTCTTACGATGTTTGGGTGAGAAAGCATGGCAACAGCCTTGCTTTCATTGATAAAGCGCTTAACAGCCTGTGTGTCGGACGCTACCTCTTCCTTGAGCATTTTTACAGCGACCGTGCGGTTCTTGAGCATATCGTATGCTTCAAAGACCACCGCCATACCGCCTGCGCCGATCTGCTTTTTTATTCTGTATCTTCTGTCAAAAATCTGACCTGTATATCTTTCGTAATTTTCCATTATAAGCGTACCTTTCCCGACTTTATGTAATCACGTTAAGCTTTCAGAGCTGTTTTGGCGAAACAATTATTACCGTAATATTGTCCGGGCCGCCGTTTTCAAGCGCCGCGTTTATAAGCTTGTCAACCCGTTTGTCAAGCTTTGTCTGTTCGCTGTCCTTTTTTGTGCCGGGGGATCTTATTATTTTATGCATCTGTGTATCCTCAATCTGACCGCAGAGACCGTCCGAGCATAAAAGCACCTGCGCCTCCGGGTACTTGTCAAGCTCTATGGCGAACATATCGCAGTCGATCTCCGGCTGTATACCTATCGCGCGTGTGATGCGGTTTTTGTAAGGATGAGTTTTTGCCTCCTCAGGCGTAATATCGCCAACGTCCACGAGAAACTGCACGTAGGAGTGGTCCTCTGTGATCTGCGCAAGCTTTTTGAGTGCATCAATATACAGGCGGCTGTCGCCGACGTTTGCAACGTACATACGGTCCTTGATTATAAGGCAGGCAACGAGAGTAGTTCCCATACCCATAAGCTCGGGCGAGCCTATAGCCTTATTATATACAGCCTCGTTTGCGTTATATACGGCGTGACCGAGAAGGCTCATAGCCTTGGTGGCATCTATATAAGGATTCTTGCTCAGATCGGCAAGCTTTTCGCCCTCAAAGCTTTTCATAAAATATTCGATTGCCGTTTCGCTTGCGATATTACCGCCGCGCGCGCCTCCCATACCGTCGCATACTACTGCGACAAGCACGTCGTCGGCATAGCTTTTTATAGCGAAGCTGTCCTGGTTGGTAAGCCTTACCTTACCGACGTTGGTTTTTCCTGAATATATCATAAGCTGCTTCCTTTCATATCCGGACAAGAATCGTTTTTTGCCTGCTCATAGCTTCTTCTGAGCTGACCGCAGGAGGCGTTTATATCCGGCCCGAGCTTTCGCCTTACGGTGGCGTTGATCTTACGTTTGTTAAGTATTTCGGCAAATTTGTTTACCGCATCCCTTGAGCTTGTTTTGAAATCTCTTTCCTTGACCTCGTTTACCGGTATGAGATTTACGTGAATAGGCAAAAGCTTTGAATCGACGGTAAAATATTTATAAAAGAGATCGGCAAGCTTATGTGCCTGCTCAGCCGAATCGTTTTTGCCCGCGATCAGCGTGTATTCAAAGGATATGCGCCTGCCTGTGGTGATAAAATAATCTCTGCAGGCACTAAGTAATTTTTCGATGTTGTATTTTTTGTTTATCGGCATAATGTCCGAGCGTGTACTGTCGTCACAGGCGTGAAGTGATATCGAAAGGGTTATTCCAAAGCCCTCACGCGCGAGCTCGTAAATTTTGTCCGCAAGTCCGCAGGTTGAAAGAGATATGTGTCTTGCGCCGATGTTAAGTCCCTCTTCGCTTGTAACGAGATGCAAAAACTTAATTACGTTTTCATAGTTGTCAAGCGGCTCTCCTATGCCCATCATAACGATATTAGAAATATCCGCGCCGTCAAAGTTTGCCTTTGCGACCTGACCGAGCATTTCGCCGGGCAAAAGCCTTCTTTTCATTCCGTCGATGGTGGATGCGCAAAAGCGGCATCCCATATTGCATCCGACCTCTGAGGATATGCATATCGAATTGCCGTGCGAATAATGCATCACAACGCTTTCGATGATGTTTCCGTCGTAAAGCTTGAACAAATACTTTACCGTGCCGTCTATTTTGGAAACGAATTTTTCTTCAATTTCTGGAAGTGAGCAGAAAAGCTCGTTTGACAGCCTTTCGCGGAGAGCTTTAGGGAGATTTGTCATCCCCTCAAAGCCGACGCCCTTGTTAAGCCAATCAAATATCTGATCGGCTCTGAATTTCGGGAGATCAAGCTCTTGCGTAAGATATGTGCGCAACTCGTCTTTAGTCATCGACATTATGTCGGGCTTGCTTATATTGTTTTCCAAGACTTTTCTCCCCTTTCGTTTATATTTTTCGCTTCATTTTTGCTATGAAAAATCCGTCCGTGCCGTGAATGTGCGGGAAGAGCGTGAGCATACCGTTTTTGCTTTCGATCCTTCTGCCGTCGTCTGAGGTAAAGTTGAAATCGACCGGCTCAAACAGATCGTTATCTTCAAGAAACCTTTTTACGTTGTTTTCGTTTTCATCGGGATTCAACGTGCAGGTCGAATATACAAGCGTGCCGCCGGCTTTGACGTATCCAGCACAGTTTTTAAGTATCTTAAGTCCGATATCCGGAAGCCTTTCGATATCCGCCTTGTCCTTATAGCGTATCTCCGGCTTTTTTGCGATAACTCCAAGCCCTGAGCAGGGCACGTCGCAAAGCACGAAATCTGCTGTGTTGTCGGTTCCGATAAGCGTATCATAGTAAACCGACGAATCGGCGGCTTGAGTTTTTATTATATCTATACCGAGTCTTTTTGCGCCGCTTTCGATCAGCGAAAGCTTGCTTTCGTGAAGGTCGCAGGATATGATCCTGCCGCGGTTTTCCATAAGCATCGCGCTTGAAAAGCTCTTGCCTCCCGGGCAGGCACAGCAGTCGAGTGTTGTGCTGTCCGGTGTTGCACCGAGAGCAAGAGAAGCTAATTGAGAAGCCTCGTCCTGCACGAATATCTCTCCGCTTTCTATAAGGTCGGCAATATTTGAAATCTCAATGCTTTCAGAGTAGATACCGAAAGGCGAAAAGCTTGTTTTAACAGCATTTACACCGCGCGCATCCATTATTTCAAGCATTTTATCCCGGCTTGCCTTGAGCGTATTTACCCTGAAGGTCGTGCCGCGGCTTTCATTCTGAAAGCTCATAATTTTTTCGGCACATTCGGGCAAGTAGGACTCGGCGAACAGCTTTACGAGCCATTCGGGATATGAATACTTCACCGAAAGGCGCGCGTACTCACCAAGAGAGTCAAAGCGCGATTTGAACGGCTCATATGCGAGTATTTTTTCTATATCGTGCTCGCGCTTGCCTCCGAGCGCCCTCTGATAGCTTCTGAGAATTGCGTTTACAAAGCCGCCGAGTGCGCGGTTTGATTTTGAAGATGCTATTTTGACGCTTTCGTCAACAGCCGCGCTTTCGGGAATCCTGTCCATAAATATAAGCTGATAAAGCCCGAGCCTTATCGGGATAAGAGCGCGTGTATCAAGCTTTTCAAGCGGTCGGTTTGAAAGGCAGGAGATGAGAAAGTCAAGAGTGAGAAGCCTTTCGGTAACGCCGTATATAAGGCTTACGTAAAGCGATTTTTCCGCACCCTTGAGCCCATATTTCTTTACCTGCGAATCTATTTCAAGGTTTGAATATTTCTTTTGCTTTTCGCATCTTTCAAGCGAAAGATAAGCGATCTCTCTTGCACCGGGCAAAATTGTGACCTCCGCAAAGCGTTATTTTCTCGAACGGTTGACAAGTGTTACAAATCTGAGCAAGTTCGCAAGCGATACCGCAAGCGCCGCTACGTAGGTAAGCGCGGCGGCACGCAGAACTTTTCCTGCGGCTGTTATCTCATCACCCGAAAGTCTGCCGCCCGATCTTAATGCATCCATTGCCCTGCCGCTTGCGTTGAATTCAACGGGAAGCGTTACGAGCTGGAAAAGCGTTGAAAGTCCGAATGCGGCGATTCCAAGATAAGCGAGAGCGGGGAAGGATAAAAGTATACCCAAAAGTATAAGCGGCATAGCGAGATTTGAGCCGATATTGGTTATCGGGATTATCGCGCCGCGAAATTTCATAGGAGTGTAGCCCACCGCATACTGTACCGCGTGCCCCGCCTCGTGCGCGGCAACGCCGACTGCGGCGGCGGTTGTGGCATCGTGAACCGACTGCGAAAGTCTTATCACGTTTGCCTTCGGGTCGAAATGGTCGGTAAGATTACCCGCCACGCGTTCGATTTTCACGTGCTTCAGTCCGTTGGCATCAAGTATGGCACGTGCGCTGTCGTAGCCTGTCATACCTGCGCTTACCTTACTGTATTTCTTAAAGGTCGACTGTACGTTGCTCTGCGCCCATAGTGCGAAAAGCACGGCGGGCAGCACGAGCAGAAGATAAGTTGAATCTATTCCGTAAAACAGCATATCGTTTTCCTTTTTCAGTTAAATTATTGAGCGCAAAAGCTTTTGCCGCATATATTCTGCTGACCGCGCAAAAAATCCGCGGCTGACATTCTTTTTTTGCCCTCGGGAAGCACACCGGTTATACCGAAGACACCCTTTTTGCAGGCAACGGCTATAATACCGCCGTCGCATCCGATTATTTTTCCGACAGTATCGGGGGAGTTTTCCTTGTCCGCATCTATAACCGTTGACGCTGTGAACTTGACCATTTTTGAGTCAAGATAAGAATAGGCAAGCGGAAACGGAGAAAGACCGCGTATTCTGTTGTGAAGAGCCTTTGCATCGGTGTTAAAGTCTATAAGGCAATCTTCTTTTGTGATCTTCTGCGCGTAGTTTGCAAGCGCATCGTCCTGCTTTTCGTACACGTCCTTGCCGTTGCGGATAAGCTCGATCGCTTCTGCTATTGACTTTCTTGCGCATACGACCATTTTGTCGTGCAAGGTCTCGAAATTATCGTCATCTGTAATGTCGACAGCGTTTTTTAAGAGCATATCACCCGTATCAAGCCCCTCCGCCATCTTCATTATCGTAATACCGGTAACACTTTCGCCGTCGATAATTGCGCGCTGAATAGGCGCGGCACCGCGGTATTTCGGGAGAAGCGACCCATGCACGTTTATGCAACCGAGCCTTGGATAATCAAGCACATAAGAGGGAAGTATCTTGCCGTAAGCGGCAACGATTATAAGCTCGGGATCAAGTTTTTTGAGCGTAGGCAAAAAGGCATTGTCCTTAAGCGTTTCGGGCTGGTATACCTCGATGCCCTTTTCCTTTGCAAGAACCTTTACCGCAGATTCTGCAAGCGAATGTCCGCGTCCGCGGGGCTTATCGGGCTGAGTCAGCACTCCGATTACCGTGTCGTTTGTGTTTTCACAGATCTTATCAAGTATGCTCGATGCGAAATCGGGCGTACCCATAAACAGTATTCTCATTTTGACACCACTTCTTTCACGTTTGTTTTAACCAAGCTCGCTTTCATCTACCATTTCGATCGCGTTGTCGGTAAAGAGCTTGCCGTCAAGATGGTCAAGCTCGTGGCAGAAGGCGCGGGCTAAAAGATCCTCTCCGGTGATCTCGAATATCTCGCCCTTTCTGTTCATAGCGCGCACCGTGACCTTCATAGGTCTGTCTGTAACGCCCCATTTGTGAGGAAGCGAAAGGCATCCCTCAAGCTCGTTCTGCTTGCCGCTTGCTTCGATTATTTCGGGATTGATAAGCTCTATAGTGTTGCCCTCTTCAACCTCGATGACAACGACACGGCGCAAAACGCCTACCTGCACGGCGGCAAGGCCTACGCCCTGTGCCTTGTGCATAGTGTCTGTCATATCGTCAAGAAGTCTTATGATTCTGGGAGTTATCTCATCCACCCTGCGGCTTGTTTTTCTTAAGGTGGGATCCTCCTCTGTTATTATGTTAAGTATAGCCATAATTTTCTCCGTTCTGTCAAATATTCGTGGGATTTATGTCCGCCGACAAAAGCACCGACGGATATTTGCTTGTAAATTCGTCAAGCAAGAGCGATATCAGCTCACGGCACCGCTTTGTGAATTTGCATTTGATAACAAGGCGCATACGGTAGACGTTGTTGACCTTGTATACCGGAGCCTCTATCGGTCTGAATGCGGTTGCGGCGATGTCTCTGTATTCACCGCTTTGACCTATAAGCTCGCGCAAACGCTTGTCAAGCTCGTTTGTTGCCGCGAAAAGCTCATGCTCCTTTTCGCTTGAAAGGGTAAGCAAGGCAAAATCGCAGAAAGGAGGAAAAACGAGTGCGCGTCTTAGCTTTATTGCGCTGTTATAAAAGCCCTCGTAATCCTGTCTTGACGCGTATCCCAGAGTCTCATTTTCCGGGTTGTAGGTCTGTATAACGGCTCTGCCCGGCTTGCTTGCGCGTCCGGCACGGCCGATTACCTGTGTTATAAGCGAAAACGCGCGCTCGGTCGCTCTGTAATCGTCAAGATACAGCGCGCTGTCCGCGTTGACTATACCGACGAGTGTAACATCCGGAAAGTCGTGTCCCTTTGTTACCATCTGTGTTCCGAGAAGTATGTCAGCCTTGCGGCTTCTGAAATCGTTAAGTATCTGCTCGTGCTTAAAGACCGCGTCATCACTCTGTGCCTTGCCCGAAACCGTGTCTGCATCCATACGCAGTATTCTTGCTTTGGGGAATTTCTGTATAAGCTCGTCCTCAACGAGCTGAGTGCCGTAGCCCTTGAAGCTTAAATGCTCACTGTTACAGCCCGGGCAAAGCTTTGGAAGCGGGAGCTTATAGTTGCAGTAGTGGCAGACGAGTGTGCCGCCGACACTGCTTTTTTTCTTGTGAAGCGTGAGCGAAACGCTACAGTTAGGGCAGGTTATCACCTGACCGCACATAACGCAGGATACAAAATTATTATATCCGCGGCGGTTTACAAAAAGTATGCTTTGCTCACCCTTATCAGGATTTTTCTGTATCTCGGCGCAAAGCGTGCTTCCTATGACCGACGTATCAGCCTTTGCCGCATCAAGCCTGCCGTCTGCGATTATCACCTCCGGCAAGGTGGCGTTTCCGTATCTTTCAGTAAGCCTGACAAGCTTGTAGCTTCCGCTTTCTGCCTTGTAAAAGCTTTCAAAGGAGGGGGTCGCGGAGGATAAGAGCATAAACGCGTTATGGTACGCCGCGCGGTATCTCGCGATATCCTTAGTGTGATACTTCGGCGACATATCCGACTTGTAGGTATGCTCCTGCTCCTCGTCAAGCACTATCATACCGAGATTCTTAAGCGGCGCGAAGATCGCGCTTCGGGTACCGATAACGACGTCGATCTCTCCCGATTCTATCCTGCGCCTTGCGTCAAAGCGCTCGGCCGGCGAAAGGGAAGAGTGAAGCACCGCCACACGCTTGCCGTAACAGGAGCAGAAAAGGTCTACAGTCTGAACGGTGAGCGATATTTCGGGCACAAGAACTATGACCGATCTGCCGCTCTGAACCGTGCGGTCGATAAGCGCTTTTATCACGCGTGTTTTTCCGCTTCCGGTAATGCCGTACAAAAGCGCGGCACGGGCTTCTTTTGAATCAAGCTCAACAGACAGCTCGTCGTAAGCTTTTTTCTGCGCTTCGCTGAGCTCTGTTTCGCTTAAGTTCAAAGCCTTGTGTTCGTATGAATTTCTGAAAAGCTCAAGGCTTTCGCATCTGATAAGCCCCTGTGCGCAAAGCTTGTCAAGCTGAGCGTTACCCGCGCCGAGAGTCTTAAGCTCGGCTTTTGTAAGCGGACTTCTTTCTTTCAGCGCCGACAGTATCCTTTGCATAACGCTTCCGCGCACGGTAGTGGATTTGCCTGCTTCGGTCAGAAAATAACTGTATTCGTTTATCGCCTTAAGCTGACCGCGTGCGATCTTGTCTACAGGTCCTGCGACCGTGTGAAGCGCATCTGTAAAGGTGCAAAAGGTGCGCTCCTTAAGAAAAGAGCATAGCCCGAGCATTTCCTCATCAAGAGAAATGCGGTCGGTTGCGACCGCCAGCACGGGCTTGACTTTATCATATTCACAGCTGTCGCTTACGCGTACAACTACGGCAAGACGGCTGTGGTTAGCTCTTGAAAAGGGAACCTTTACTATTGTTCCGGGGAGAATTTTGCCTGCAAGCTGCTCGGGTATAACGTAATCGTATATACACTCTGCCGCATGAGGGAGATCGAGCACGTAAACGCCTGCGTATGCGACAGAGCCTACAGAGCCTTTATCTGCCATTTCCCGATTATGCGTTTTCTTCTTCCTCATCAACGATAAGTGAATCCTCGTTAATGCGGAATTCACCCGAATTGATGCGGTTTATAGCAGTCTTTACAGCCTTATCGTCGCGGAATTCGCGCTTGATCATAGCAACAAGACTCTTTTCTGTTTCCTTGTTGGAGATAAGCTTTTCGGCTGCTTCGCGCTGACGTACGTATTCGTCTGTTACAAGACGCGCGCACTTCGCCGTAGCAACTACGAGCGTGTATCTGTTGAATTTGCCCTTTGTAAGCTCATCGATTGACGGGTAGATCATATTAAACCTCCAAAAATGTATATGCGTGTTTTTATTATTGACTCGTTTATAAAATTTTACTCTGAAGCGTCCTCGTCGCTGTCATCGCTGTCCGATTTGCCGTTAAGTCTGCCGGAAAGCGTTTCGGGCTGGATCGCCGAAAGTATTACGTGATCGCTGTCGGTGATTATCACCGAGCGTGTGCGTCTGCCGCAGCTGATGTCGATCGCGCGTCCGTCGTCCTTCGCGTCCTGAACTAT